>CACYDQ010000140.1 GCA_902773215.1 uncultured Spirochaetaceae bacterium
CAAGAAGGGCTTGGGCAAGACTTCCGTGCTTGTCCAGTTCGGTATGGACATGCTCTTGGGCAGCAAGCAGCTTGTCCATGTGTCCTTTGACCAGAAGTCCGGCAACGTCATCTCCTGGTACGACGGCATTTTCACCGAGGTCGCCAAGAAGAAGTCCCTCTCCAACGAGGCCGAGGTTAAGGATCAGATTATGCGCAACCGCACGATCCTGAACTTCAACCAGGACAACTTCAACTTGGAGAAGGTCGTCAATACGCTCAATGCGCTCAAGGCCGGCGGAATTGACGTCGCCGGTGTCGTGATCGACGGCGTTGACTTTGCCAAGGTGAGCGAGGAGGACTTCCAGTCCGTCGCCAACTACGCCAAGGCTACCAAGACGAGGGTCTGGGTCAGTGCGACGGCTGAGAGCGACAAGCTGGAGGATTCCGCCCCCAAGAACATCCTGCCGTATTTTACGGCGGTCGTTCACTTGGTCTCCAAGAACTCCGTCACTCAGGTGGAGCTTCTGAAGTTCGGTGACAAGAAGGACATCCCGACCAACTTGAAGCTGGATTCCAAGACTCTTCTGCTTACGCCGAACAAGTAAGCCTGTCTTTCAGCAGATAATAAGGGCCGGTTCCTGTGCGGGACCGGCCTTTTTTTGTTCTGTCGAACAAAGCCCGCCCCTACTCAGCGCGCTACAATTCCTTGCGTACGACCGTTTTGTGCTGCATAATTTTTTTTCTTGCATTGTCGCAGGGGGTATAGTATAATAGAAGAAGTAAGAGAACGAATGATGAACGGAAGCAGAAGGAAGTGCAAAAAGTACAAAAGTGCAAAAAGTGCAAAAAGTACTTGACACGCAGGAACAAACTCTCATAAGCGAACAGGGGCATACTACGCCCAAGTCAGCCGCGCTCTCCCCGGTGGCATAGCAAAACACTCTCGCACAGGACTATTTTTCTCACATACAAGCCAGACAGGGCTGCATCCCGCCGTCTCCGCCGGAACAAGCGGAATGCCGGCGGACAATAAGCGCAAGGAGCAATAAATATGTACAGGCCAGATTGGGACATCGATATCTATATGAATGACTATAACGGCAGTGCGCAGCATAAAGAGCTGATGGAAAAACTGCGGGAATTGCTCAGCAAGGTCTGGGAACTTGACTTTGAAAACCAAGGCGGCGGCGAACTGCATGCGTACGCGGGCGGACGAAGCCTTCAGTACGGGCTGATAGTCGGTTGGGATGACTTATTTCCCAAAAAGCATTCGTTCACGATAGAGGCCTCGGAGATAGTCGGCGGCGATGACGAATACGATGAAGACGACGACGGGGACGGCAAGGGGACTACATCGGCGTGGTCAGCCGGAACGACGCAGAGGACTTCATCATAAAGCCGGACCCTGCCGAGGGAACGTTCGGCGGTCTCCGCATGGGCGGGGACATTACGGGGAAATACGTTGATGCTTACATCAAGAAAGGCAGGTACGTCGGGGCCGGGGAAATAATCAGCCCGGAGGAAGACCTTGAGCACGCGGTAGTCAGCAGCATCGTGCAGTGCGGGGACGGCGAGGATGACGAGGGTGACCTCTTCCGTTTCCGTCTGGGGGAAGCACTGCCGCCCGTGAGCGTCAGCATCCCCGAGGGCGTGACGGAAATCGGCGGGAGTGCGTTCCAGGGCTTCACGTCGCTCGCCTCTATCAGCATACCTGCCAGCGTGACGGAAATCGGCTGGAGTGCGTTCTCTGGCTGCGAGGCTCTTGCGGAAATCCACTATGCGGGCAGCAAGGAGCAGTGGTACGCCGTGCAGAAGGGCGAGGACTGGAACAAGGACGTTCCCGCCACGGACGTGCTCGTCCGCAAGGACTAGGCAGTCGCGGGGCGCATGCAGCCTCCGTGGGGGTCTGTGTTGCGTGGACCCACGGACTGGGCTGGCGGAAATCTGCCCCGGTCGGCGCGGTCTAGCGGGCTGCCGCCAGCTCCTCGCCCAGGCGGGCCACGTCCGCAAGGGAAAGACCGGTTACCTGCGCTATCTGCTCATGGGTTCCAAGCCCCATCGTCAGCATGTTCCGGGCGTCCTCCTTCTTGCCAAGCTCGATACCTTCTTCCATGCCTTCTCGCCGCCTGTTGCGGTCGTATTCCTCTTGGTCAAATTCCGTCAAGCTCATGTTCATCACCTCCATCTTCTGTGATTTGAAGAAGCCGTCAAGGTAGTTTTCCTTTATGGCGTAGTCGACGGCTTCTCCGACAGCGGCTTTTTTCGGCATCCCTGTCTTCAGGTTGTTTTTTACGCGATCCACGTAACTGCAATAATCATACAACGCCTTGCACTTTTTCAGCAAGCCCTCGTTGTGCTTTCCGCCGATGTTTATCACTTTCGCCGTCCACTCAAATCCCTTCCCGCTGCCAGCAGGCACAAAGGCGTCGGAGAGCCGCTGCTCAGACACGTCAGGAAGCTCCCTGTCGCCATTGTAGAAGACGACGAAGCTGGGGGAAGGAATCTTCACGAGCTTTGAGCCGAAGAGGTCCAGCCCCCGGGCGGAGAGATTCATTTGATACAACTGCGCGAAGTACATGAGACCGCGCAAGGGCATGTTCGGGTTGAACGTCGATTGTTGTTCATATAGGTTCATCTGACTGCCTCCGTGAGTTTCCGCATAGCGGAAACTCATAAGCTTCCCGTAGGGAAGCGGGTTCATCTGGCTGCCTATGAGGAATGAGATATCGTTCTTCATCGTGACGTAAATCACATTCTCTATCGTCGTCAGCTTGAGCTTGTTCGGGTCAGTGTACGCCGTGCCGTTCAGGGCATTGTAGAGGTCAAGCCGCCAGCGTTTGCTTTCCTCCGTCGTATCACCGAAAATCTTTTTGAACAGCCTGTCCTTGTACTCTCGGACAGGCAAGGGGGAATCCTGATGTATCACGATTGCTGGCCGGGCAAGGCTCCCGGACCGGGGCGGATTGGGCGGTGCGGCATCCGGCTGGGCAGGGAGGGGCTGGGCAGACTGCCCCAGAATCTCTTCTTCTTTCATACGCTGCTCCTTACATATAGTTTTTGTTTGAGCCACAGGTGAATTCCCGTGGTGCGGAAGGCATCTGACTCCCAACGGGAAGCCGGGGATGCGCCACGCTTGTCTTCCCGCAAGGGAAGCAGGGCCGCTTATGGCGCTCTCCTATATGTATTGTCCATGAAAGACAAAAAACGAAACTTCGCGGGCATAAAAAAGTGTTTTTTTGAATTTTTGAGGTTCTTTGGCTACGAATCGCGAAGTATATCTTGCACGCGCCTTCCTGCACGCAGGAAGGCGTCAGCTTCCGGGGTGGCTAGATTTTTTCCGTGAAATCCTGTACCTTATACGAATCCCGGAATAAGGATTCTATATGACCGAACTGAAATACAAGCGGAACTTCTGCATTACCGCCCACATTGACCACGGCAAGTCCACGCTCGCCGACCGCCTGATTCAGAAGGCGCGGATTATCGACGACCGTCAGATGAAGGACCAGATACTTGACAGCATGGACATTGAGCGGGAGCGGGGCATCACGATAAAGAGCCAGGCCGTCACGATTCCCTACCATGCCAAGGACGGGCACGACTACGAGCTGAACTTCGTCGACACGCCCGGCCACGTTGACTTTTCCTACGAGGTCAGCCGCGCCATCGCTTCCTGCGAGGGGGCACTCCTGCTGATTGACGCGACCCAGGGGGTGGAAAGCCAGACCGTCAGCAACATGTACCTGGCACTGGAGCAGGATCTGACGATCGTGCCGGTCATAAACAAGATAGATTTGGCGAGCGCGGACGTTGAGTCTGTCAAAAAGCAGATAGACCACGACCTGGGGCTGGATGCCGCCGATGCCGTGCTGGTCAGCGCGAAGACGGGGCAGGGTGTGGACGAGCTTTTGGAGGCAATCGTCCAGAAGTTCCCGCCGCCACAGGGTGATGCCGAAGCTCCTCTGCAGGCCCTGATTTTTGACTGTCACTACGATGAGTACCGGGGCGTCGTCGTCCACATCCGCGTCATGCAGGGCCGTGTCAAGGAAGGCGACGTCATCCGCCTGATGGGGCGCAATGCCGACTACAAGGCCGAGCAGATCGGCGTGTTCAAGATAAAGTACGAGCAGACCGGCGTGCTTGAGGCGGGCGACGTGGGTTACATCATCGCGGGCATGAAGACGATCAGCGAAGTCCGCGTCGGCGACACGATCACCAACGCCGCGAACCCTGCCCCGGAGCCCCTTGCGGGCTTCAAGGAGGTCAAGCCCGTCGTATTCTCTTCCATATATCCCATAGATTCCAACGACTACGAGGAGCTCAAGGAGAGCATGGAAAAGCTCAAGCTCAACGATGCCTCTCTCGTCTGGGAAAAGGACAATTCCCTTGCCTTGGGCAACGGCTTCCGCTGCGGCTTTCTGGGCCTGCTCCATCTGGAGATAATACAGGAGCGGCTTGAGAGGGACTTTGATCAGGCGGTCATATTCACCGCCCCGTCCGTCCGCTACCGGCTCAAGGTTCCCGGCAAGGACTGGTTCTTCTGCGACAACCCGGCGGATTTCCCCGACGGTAAGATTGAGGCCGCCGAGGAGCCCTACATCGACGCGAGCATCATCACTCCCTCCGAATACCTCGGTTCGATCATGGAACTCTGCCGGATGAAGCGGGGCAATCAGAAGAACATGCAGTACCTGGATGAGAAGCGGGTGGAGCTTACCTATGACATGCCTTTGTCAGAGGTTTTGTTCGACTTCTACGACAAGCTCAAGTCCTTCAGCCGGGGCTACGCGAGCTTTGACTACGAGCTGACCGATTACCGGCCGACCGACCTCGTGAAGGTGGACATCCTCATAAACGGTAAGCCCGTCGATGCGATGGCGGCCCTGTGCTACCGTCCGTCCGCCGTTGCCCGCGCCAAGACGGTCTGCGAGCGGCTCAAGGGCGAGATTGCCCGTCAGCAGTTCAAGATTGCCATTCAGGGGGCGATCGGCGGCCAGATTATAGCCCGCGAGACGGTGAACCCCGTGCGCAAGGACGTGCTTGCCAAGTGCTACGGCGGTGACGTGACGCGAAAGCGCAAGCTGCTCGAAAAACAGAAGGCGGGTAAGAAGCGCATGTTCCTTGCGGGCGAGGTGGAGCTGCCCCAGTCCGCCTTCCTTGCGGTCCTTCGCGAGCGGGAGGACGACAACTGAATGTACGCAGGCATTAAGGCGGTGGCGTTTGACATTGACGGGACCCTCTACCCATCTTGGCGGCTCTATATACGGATAGCCTTCTATTTTGTGCGCCACCTGCGCTTCTTCCTCAAGTACAACAAGGTCCGCAAGATCCTGCACCAGACCGCCCCCCTGCCGGATTTCTTTGAGTACCAGGCCCGGCTTTTGGCCAAGGAGCTGGATTGCGAGAGCGATTATGCCAAGCTCCTCATAAATGAGGTCTGCTACGAGGGGCTCAAGCCCTACTTCTTCAAGATAAAGACTTTCCCCGACGTGTACCAGACCCTCGTCGCCTTCAAGTCCGCCGGGCTTAAAATCGGGATTATGTCGGACTTCCCGCCGGAGCAGAAGGGCCGGCTCTGGGGCCTTCGCACTCTCTGCGACGTGTGCATCGGCAGCGAGGAATCCGGCGCGCTCAAGCCTTCCGTCTATCCTTTCGGAATACTCGCCAAGAAGCTGGGGCTTGCCCCGGCGGAAATCCTCTATGTGGGCAACAGCATCAAGTACGACGTGCGGGGGGCCAAGGGCTACGGCATGAAGACCGCCTACCTGATGCAGGGCTTCAGGAAGCTTCTGGGGATAAAGTGCCCGGAGGCGGACATCTCCTTCTCCAGCTACCGGCAGCTGAAAAATATTGTTTTAAACTAGCAAAAAACTAGCAAAAAAAGCTCAAGTATGCTATAATTTAGTGCTAATGCTATAATGCGAAGTTAGTGGGTGGGGATAAAAAGTGATAGCTCTTCTTGGTATCGTTATATCGGTGATACTGTCTGCGGCTTTGACTGTGGGGATGCGCAGCCGGGACAGGAACGACAACTCTCTGGATAAGGTCAAGCGGTATGCTGACAAGAGGCTGGGGGAGTTTGACGAGTACTTCAAGAAGCAGCAGGAACACCTGTCGGTTTCCGGGAACGAGCTTGAGAGCAAGGACATTGAGGCCAAGGCTGCCGTCAAGAGGCTGGAGCAACAGATCGGCGACCTGAGGGCTGATGCATCAAGCCTTCAGAATACGATAGACAGTGTGCGGTCAATCGGTACCCAATTGAAAGACTATGACGAGGTGATAAACAACCTCCTGGAGATGACCAAGAAGGTCGAGGAGAACCTTCAGCGGGTACAGGACGAGGCCAATGTCATAGACAAGTACAATTCCCGCCTGGAGAAGCAGGACAAGACGATCGGGGCAATCGAGCGCAGGGTAGGGGAGGTGACCAAGCGCTTTTCCGAGAAGAACCTTGAGCAGCTCAAGCAGATTGGCAGCGATCTTCTGACCCAGTACGAGGAGCGGGCCAGGACGATAGACGAGTCCACGCAGAAGTACCTGGGGGCCAACCAGGCAATCCTTGACAAGATTAATTCAGACATCAAGACGGCGTACGACAATGCCGCCGAGGCCGCCGAGAACTTGGAGAACGATGCCTTTGACTCCCTCAAGGCCCGGTCGGAAGAGCGGCGCGGGGAGATAATCAGCAGCCTGGAGGCGGGCGTAAAGAAGCTCTCCGACTACATAGACAGCAAGGTGCAGGGCGTGCAGAAAGACCTGCTGGACAAGACCCGTGCATTCGATGCCTCCTATGCCAAGTCCCTCAAGGACTTCGAGGGGCTTCTGGCCCAGCGCAGGGGCGAGATGTCTGCGTTCGTCGAGGGCAAGACTGCCGAACTGACGGACGACCTTGAAGAAAAGATAAACATCCTGAACGATGCCATCGCCGAGCGGACTGGGGTGCTGGACTCCACGTTCAGCGACAAGAAGGATGCGCTTGAGGATATCTTCAACAACCGGATAGAGGAAATAGAGTCTTCGTTTGACACTGTTGCCAAGGGGCTTGAGGCGCGGATCCAGCAGAAGTGCGACGAGCTTTCTTCTATCGTCAGCGGCAGCCAGTCAGACTTGGAGGAGCGTTTCTCCGACA
Source organism: uncultured Spirochaetaceae bacterium (assembly GCA_902773215.1). Classification (GTDB taxonomy): domain Bacteria; phylum Spirochaetota; class Spirochaetia; order Treponematales; family Treponemataceae; genus Treponema_D. The sequence continues at coordinate 7,111 of CACYDQ010000140.1, forward strand.
CGACCGACACGATAAACAATGCGATAAACAGCGCGATAGACAGTCTGGAAAAGCTGTACGGCCAGCGCAAGGCGGAGCTTGAAGGGCAGTTCAAGGAACAGACCCTCGGGCTTGAGGACAGCTTCAATAGGAACGTAGAGTCCATCTCGTCGCAGATTGTCGAGCGGTCGGCCTCCCTGCAGCAGACCTTTGACGCGACAACGGACGGCTGGCACAGTAAGTTCGGGGAGGAGGCCGCCAAAATTGAGAGCGAGATGGCACAGCGGTCAGCTGACTTGGAACAGCGGGCTTCGGATCTTGCGGAGGATATTGCCAGCAGGACGGGCGGCTTGCAGTCTGACCTTGAACAGCGGACCGCGAACCTTGCGGCAGACATTGCGGACAAGACCGGCAGGCTTCAGTCCGACCTTGAACAGCGGACTGCGAATCTTGCAGGCGACATTGCCAGCAGGACGGAAGGCTTGCAGTCAGACCTTGAGCAGCGGACGGCCGCCCTCGCCGGGGACATCGCGGACAAGACCGGCAAGCTTCAGTCCGACCTTGAGCAGCGGACGGCGAACCTTGCGGGCGACATTGCCAGCAGGACGGAAGGCTTGCAGGCCGACCTGGAGCAGCGGACAGCGGTCCTTGCGGGCGACATACAGGAGAAAACCAACGGCCTTCAGACAGATTTGGAAAGCCGCGCGACTGCCCTTGCGGAGAATATTGCGGCCAGGACGGAAGGCTTGCAGTCCGATCTGGAACAGCGGGCCGCGAATCTTGCCGGGGACATCGCGGACAAGACCGGCAAGCTTCAGTCCGACCTGGAGCAGCGGGCTTCGGATCTTGCGGCGGACATTGCCAGCAGGACGGACAATTTGCAATCAGACTTGGAGCAGAGGGCGGCAGCTCTTGCAGACGATATAGCCAGAAGAACGGGTGACTTGCAGTCCGATTTGGACGGAAGGACTTCTGCCCTTTCCGACAGGATTTCCTCTACCGATGCGGCGCTTCAGTCACGTCTGGACGGTGTGCTTGAGAGCGTGCAGCAGGAGTTCGACGGCAGGATTACTGCGTTTAACGAGGCCCTTGACGAGGCAAAGCGGAACGCGGATGACAGCTACAATCAGAAACATTCTGCCCTCGAGACGGCCTGGCAGGAAGCCAGCGATTTCATGAAGGCTTCTTTTGCCCAGCGTTCCGATGACCTTGAGAATGATGTCAAGAGGCGGATTGCATCTTTGAAGGATTCCCTTTCATCTGACACGGACAGCCTGGAGGAATCCCTGAACAAGCGGCTTTCCGACCTGAAGGACAGGTCTGCCAAGATTGATTCCCACATAAAGAAGGAGACCTCCGCACTTGCCAAGTCCGTGCTCGACGATCTTGGAAGGATAACGGGCGACTTGCGCAAGCAGACTGACGATGCTGTCTCCAGGTACAATGCGGAGAGCGAGTCCGATAAGGCTGAGCTTGAGGCCAAGGTCGCCGAGATTAAAGCTGCCCTTGAGGACAGGCTGAACCAGATTGCTACGGATGTCGCGGAGCGGACGGGAGCGATTGATTCCGATGCGGGAAGCCGCATAGAAGGCCTGTCATCGCAGCTGAACGGCAGGATTGATGATTTGAATTCTCTTGTTGAGGAGATAAACTCCCAGGTTGCGGGCGAGAGCGCATCGCTCCGTAACAGCGTCACCGAGCAGCTTTCTGCCGCGGCACAGCAGGCACAGGATGAGACCCGGGCGGCTGTCGAGCGGTATAATCAAGAGGCGAAGAAGTATACCGTCGAGGTGGACGAGCGTACAGGCAACCTTCACGACTCCCTGAACGAGAAGCTCACGGAGCTGGAGAGCGCCATAAACGATAAGACCGGGACTCTGGAAAGTTCCTTCAATGAGAAGATTTCGGGTCTTGCTGATTCCCTTAACGGCAAGGCGGACGGAATAGAGTCTTCCCTTGCGGAACGTATGGAGGCTATTGTCGGAAGCCTTACTGACCGTGCCGATAGTGTCGAGTCTTCTTTCGTTGAAAAGATATCATCCCTTTCTGAAGCGCTTTTCGGTAAGGCTGACGGTATGCACGATGCCTTGTCGGAGAAGATTGCTTCTGTTTCCGACGAGCTTTCCGCGAAAACGGACGGGCTTCATTCTTCCTTTGAGAAGCAAATCGCGGCGATTTCTGAAGAGCTTGCAGGAAAGGCCGACGGCGTGCAGTCGTCCTTGGCAGACAAAATTGCGGCAATCTCCGATGAGCTTTCCGGCAAAGCAGACGATGTGCAGGAATCCTTGTCGGGAAAGATTGCGTCCGTTGCGGATGAGCTTTCCTCGCGGGCTGACGGCGTGCAGGCATCGCTGGCTGAGAAGATAGAGAACGTGTCCGGCGATCTGGGCGGCAGGGCTGACGGTGTGGAGCGCGGCTTCAACGAACGCTTCGAGACGATGTTCCGCACCGTGGGCGAGCGCTTTTCCGACATGGAGCGGCAGCTGGACGACAAATCCCAGAGCTTCGCTGAGGAGCTTGCCAATGCGAACGCCGCTCTTGAGTCCGGTCTTGAGGAGAAAATCAGCCGGATAAAGGAGAACATAGAGGAACGCTACGGGACTGTCGGCGATGATGTGGACTCCCGCACTTCCATGCTGTCCCAGAACCTCGATGAATTCATATCGGGATGTAATTCCCGCCTTGAGCAGATGAACGGCGACGTTGCCCGCCAGATTGACGATTTGGAGAAGAAAGTCTCTTCTAAAACATCCTCCCTTTCTTCTGATGTGGACACCCGCATCGGCAAGCTTCAGGAGGATGTCGCCGCACGCTCCGCCGAGGCCCTGGAGTCCTACCGGAACTTGGCGGACGGTTACATCGGTGAGGTTACGAGCCGGAGTGATGACCTGAGGAAGTCACTGGAAGAAAGCGTCTCTTCCCTGCGTGATGAAATAGAGCAGAAGACAGGATCTCTGAAAGATGACGCTGATAGCCGCATACAGAAGATTGAGGCGGATTTGGATTTTGCCGCCGCTGAGTTCAACGGAAAGGTGTCCAACATTGAGCGGACTTCCGCCGAGCGTATTGCGGAGCTGGAGAAATCCGTCGCCGAGAAGACAGACGGCATGGAGCTGACGATTGACGACAGGACCAAGGCCGCCGTCAAGGGGCTTGACGATCAGTTCGCCGAGATAGCCCAGGACATAGACAGCCGTACCAAGAACGCGCTTGACAAGTACAACAAGAGTGCGGCAGTCTACCTGAAGAACATTGAGGACTATGACGCCCGGATACAGAATACGCTCAAGAACAAGAAGGACGAGCTGGAGAAGCGGGTTAACGACTTCTCCAACGAGATAAACGCGACGATTACCGACAAGTCCACCGGGCTCAATGATGCGTTCAACGAGCGGGTCGCCAACATAAGCTCAGACCTGAGCGGTAAGATTGCATCCCTTGCCGCGAGCCTGACGACGCAGGCGCAGGACATTGAGGCGGATTTCTCCGGGAAGTTCAACGATTTGACGAATGCACTTACCGGCAAGTATGACGCGCTCGAGGGCAAGCTGAGCGAGCGCGATTCAGCCTTGGCGGAAGATATTACCGGCAGATACGATGCGCTTGAAAACAAGCTCGGCGAGCGGGATACTGCCTTGTCTGACGAGATTGCCGGCAAGTATGACGCGCTCGAAAGCAGACTCCGTGAGCGGGATTCAGTTCTGGCAGATGAGATTACCGGGAAGTTCGATGCGCTTGAGAGCCGTCTTGGCGAGCGTGATGTGGCGATTGCTGCCGAAATCAGGGAAAAGTACGATGCCCTTGCCGCCGAGCTTGAGGAGAAACGTGCGGGTCTTGACGAGGATATCCGCACCCGGTACGTGGAGCTTAATTCCCTGCTGAGCGGTCAGTCGCAGGATTTGACTTCTGACATAGAAGGCGAGATAAGCCGTCTGAATGAGTCCTTGCGGGATCGGACCGCAACGATTGGTGAGGATGTCGCCACCAGGGTTGAGATGTTGATTGACAGCTTCAAGGAGAAGTCCTCCGCGTTGGAGAAGGAGATAGACGGTCTGGTTCAGACTCTGACCGACTCCGTGACGGAGAAGACGAACGGCGTGAACAATGAGGCCGCCGCTAAGATTGTCAGGGCGACCAAGGAGTTTGAAGAGCGGAGCAATGCCCTTGATGAGAAGATAGATTCCGTCATCGCTGGCCTGGCATCCTCATTGGAAGAGAAATCCGGCAATTTGGGCAGTAACATACAGGATACCTACGACCGGCTCTCTTCGGACTTTGCCGGGAAGTACGAAGACCTTTCCTCGTCGTTCAGCGATAGGCATGACAGGCTTGCTTCAGAGTTGAACGGGGGGCTTTCTGAGCTCAACAAGTCCTTTGAGGATCTTTCTGCCCTGTCCAAGGACAAGTTCGACACGCTTGAGTCTTCCATAGATAACAGGGTGCGGACTCTCGACGCGGCTTTTGACGGCCGGATTGCCGATCTGGACAAGTCCGTGCAGGAGCGGACGAGCACAATCGATCAGGACGTGCAGGACAGGGTGGACTCCCTTATTGCACAGGTGGACGGCAAGGTCCAGGAGCTGGATGGTGGCGTGAACGAAAAGGTGTCCACGCTCAACGACAGCGTGCAGAAGATTACTTCCACGATAGACCAGGATATCAAGGGGAAGATTGCCGAGCTGACCGATATGCTCGCCAGCCGCACGGGCAGCCTGGACAAGGATGTGAACGAGAAGCTGTTAGCGATAAGCAAGGTTCTGGACGGGCGGACGAACGCGCTTGCCAAGAAGCTCAATGATGAGACAGCCAAGATTGACAGCGATGTCATGACCAAAATCACCGATCTCTACAAACGTGCGGAGTCCATAAACGAGGAGATGAACAAGAAGGCGACCGCCCTTGAGACTGTTGTCAAGCGCCGCCTGGTGGAGCTTGCGGAAGAGGTCAAGAGGGACACCGGAGCCGCCGTCGACGAATACCGCGCCACCTGCGACAATTACACCAAAAATATCGAGGACAGGACTGCTGTCCTCCGTAGTGCGCTTGACGAGAAAGCGGAGGAACTGGAGAAGGAGATAAGCGAGAAGACTGCGACGCTCGATACCGTTATGAAGAACCGCTCTGACAGTTTGGATGCTTCCATCGTGGAAAGGCTGAACGAGCTTGACAGCAAGGCCAAGGCGATTAACGACGAGATTCACAGCAAGACTTCTGATTTGGCGAAGGCAGTCAGGGCCCAGCTCGAGACGATGACGAACGATGTCAAGAATCAGACATCCGCCGCCATAGAGAAATACCGCAGCACGACAATAAACTACACGCAGAACATCGAGGACCGGACGTCTGCTCTCAGAAAGGCGTTGGACAAGAAGACCTCCGTGCTTGAAAAGGAGATAAATGAGAAGACCAAGCTGCTTGAGAACGCGCTGAACCACCAGCTTGCTGAGGTCAAGGAGCGGACCCTTGCAATCAACAGGGAGATTGCGGGCAAATCGGAGCAGTTCCAGGATGCCTTGCAGCGCGAGCTTTCTGAGCTGACGACCAATGTCACCCGGCAGACCTCACAGGCTCTGGAGAACTACAAGAACACTGCGGCTTCCTACAGCAAGGACGTGGAGACGCGGACTGCGGAAATGCAGAACCTTCTTGATGGCAGGGTCTCTTCCCTCAGGCAGATGATTACGGATAAGACAGGTTCCCTTGAGAACGATTTGAATAACAAGACGAGCAGCATTGAGAACTCTCTGAACAACATCACGAGCAACCTCACTTCCGAACTCAAGAAACGGACGACTACCCTTGCGCAGGAAATTGCCAGCAAGACGGGCGGTCTCAAGAGCGAGTTCGACTCTCGGATGCAGAACCTTGAATCCGACTTCACGACCAAGACCAACATGCTCGCGGAGAAGGTCAAGAAAGAGTCTGTCGATTTGGAAACGGCGGTCAGCACGAACAACAGCGAGGTGACTGCCCGTATCAGCGATAAGGTCGATGAGCTGACAGGGCGGCTTGCGGGCAAAGTCAAAGCCTTTGAGGAGCAGCTTGACGAGAAGACGAGCGCGATTGAGAATGACTTCACAACCCGTCTCGCGGCTCTCAAGGACAGCTTCTCTTCTTCTTACGATGAGGCCAAGCGGACTGCTGATGCCTTGACGTTGGACACGCAGGGCAACACCAAGCAGCTTTCCATGCTGAACAGCACTCTGGATTCCAAAACCGCGGAGATTATCCAGCGCTATGACGGAATTTATGACCGGGCTATGAAGGATGCAGAGCTTAAGGAGAAAGAGGCCTACGAGAAATATTCCGGTCTCAGCTCCTCCAATTTGCAGAAGTACCGTGACGCGTTGCAGGGCAGGATGGACGAGATGCAGAAGTCCGTCGCCGGGACTATCGCTGACTTGCGGGCTCAGGCGGAGGATGTGCGCTCATCAGTCGAGGATTCTTTGGAGCGGCTCCGGAGCGAGTTCCAGGAGTCCGAGAAGCTTTCCAAGCTGACGGCTTCTCAGGTCGAGGAAGAGACACAGCAGGGCATGCAGCGGCTCAGCGCCTTCACTGAGGCGATAAACCGACAGCTTGCCGAGTTCGACGAGAAGGTGAGCCAGACCATGCAGGGAATTGCCTCTGAGTACGATGCCCGTGAGGCAAAGTTCCTGTCCGGCATAGACCAGCAGCTCGAAGATTATAAAAAGGAAATGGAGGGCCGCTTCAAACGCCTTTCTGCTACCGGCGGAGATGTGGACAAGCTGGAAGCGACGCTCAGGAACCTTGTAGACCGGTCGGAGAAAGAGGTTTCCGGGAACCTTGAGAAGTTCACCAACGACATAACGCAGAAGGAGAGCAGCTTTGAGGCTTCCATGAGGGAGCGATCCCAAGCATTGGCGACCGAGCTTGCACAGCTTAAGGCGGGTATCGAGGAGCTAAAGAACAAGGCCTACATGAGCACGAGCGCGAACCTCAAGAAGTTCGAGGACAGCTTTGAGCAGGACCTCAAGCAACGTGAGCAGGAGCTTTCCAGCCACCTGATTGAGTGGAAGAACGACTTTGATATTAAGATAACCAAGATAAGCGACGAGTACGAGCAGAACAGGTTGAAGCTTGAGGGCAAGTACATGGACGCACTCAAAAAGCGTATTGCGGAAGTTCAGGCTAAGACCGACGCGCAGGAACAGCAGTTCCAGACGACAATCCTGGACAACCAGTCCGTCATCCAGAAGCAGGTGACGAGCGTGGATCAGCAGCTGCATGACTTCATCGAGAAGTACAAGCAGGAGCTCAAGAAGACCTCCGATCAGGCCGAGGCCATCCTCAAGGAAGAGACGGACAAGTACAACCGCAAGATTGAGAACCAGATTCAGGAAAATCAGTTCACCTTTGACAAGGAGCTGGACGACCTGAAGCGGTCCTATGACGAGAAGCAGAAGTCCAGTACCGCCGCGATTGACAGCGCGATGCAGGAATTCAACGTCTGGCAGAAGAGGCTCAGACAGCAGTTCGATGAGGCTAAGGCGCAGTTCGATGAGCAGCTCAAGGACTTCTCCAAGGATACGGCGGACCGTATGGCGGAGATTGTCGAGCAGACGGGGAATTCCGAGGGCGAGATACAGACCAACATCCGTGATCTTGCTGCCAAGCTCCACGATGCGCTTGCCAGCTACGAGGAGGTCTCCACATCTATCCTCGCCGGGCTCAAGAAGCAGTCTGAGGACATGCATGCCGCCAACAGGACGATTGCGGAGAATCAGAAGGACAAGCTTCTGTCTGACCTCAAGGCATACGAGCAGAAGTACAATACGCTCAACAGCCAGAACCGCAAGTCCTACAACGAGATGATAAACAAGCTGAATGCCGACACGAACAATTTGCAGCTGAAGATTGGGGAAATTAATTCCAGTGTCGCAACGTTCACCGCGCAGACCGGTTTGTTCGATACTGCCCGCGAGCTTCAGGATCAGCTGTCTTCTTCGATAAAAGATCTCAAGAAGAAGATAGACGAGGTTGCTTCCTACGAAAAGGAGATTGACGAGCTCGGCGATAAGATTCGCGAGGTGGAGGCCATGCACGACAACGTGGATCGCAAGATTGGTAATTACGACTCCCAGAAGCTTACGCTCCAGACGATTGACGCGAAGTTCAACCGCTTGGTGGAGCTGAGCAACGGGATGGACACAAAGATTGCCGAGCTTACGGCTCAGAGCGA
>CACYDQ010000141.1 GCA_902773215.1 uncultured Spirochaetaceae bacterium
CCGCCATCCGTGCGGGCGCGGCAGAGCACGCCCCCCGTCGCGTTGAGCATCCGGGCTATCTCCTGCCTGAGCTCGGTCACGTCCGGGTCGGGGTAGAGGCCGAGCTTCTCCGGGCTTGCGGAGAGGGCGGATTTGACCGCATCGATGACGCTGGGGTGCGGGGGATAGGGGTTCTCGTTCGCGTTCAGCTTTATGTATGCCCTGTCCGTCGGCTGCTCGCCGGGGACATAGGGGTGCAGGCTCTCAAGCCGTTTTGAAACAAATTCCATACCACCATTCTATAGAAAAAAACAGGCATGGACAAGGGAGGCTCTTCCCGCTTTACCTGTGCTGCCGGAAAATCCAGTCCCTGACGGCCTCTATCTCGTAGGCCCGGGTCCATGTGTACGGATGGTTCCCTCCCTCGAACACGCCGCAGTTTATCGGGGACTTCTCCGTAATCATGCCGGCGGCCGCGGCCTCGGATGCCGCCGCGTCATCTCCTGCCCGCCACATCCCGTAGGAGACTTTCGCGCCCGCGTTCTCCCAGGCGTCGGTCAGCAGGTTCGCGCGGGAATACGCGACGGCATCGCTGGAGCAGACCTGGAGCCAGATCTTCTGACCCGCAAGCTTGGTGGGATCCGCGACCGCTTTCTGGGGGGCGACGAGCATGGTCGCCGCGAACAGGGCGGGGTAGTTCTCGCTCAGGGTCATGATGGCGTTCGCCCCCTGCGCCTGCCCTACGCCGTATATGCGGGTCCTGTCGATGCGGTAATTGTCGCAGAGCTCGTCGATCAGGAATTTTATGGCGGACAGCCCTGGAGTCATGCTCCCCTCGTCCGTGATCAGCGGCCCGAATTCCTGCTCGTTGGAGAGCGTGTACTGGACGGCGACGACGATGCACTTGTGCTTGGACTGCTCCTGGTCCGTCGTCCAGACCGTCGCCCCCTGCCCCTGCAGCAGGACGGCCTTCGTGCTGTTCGTGTTCACGTGGGCATCCGGCACGAAGATGACGAGCGGGTAATTCCAGCCCGCGGCGTATTTATCGGGCATGAAAATATCGTAGCGGAGCCTCATGTTCGCGCTGTTGTCCATCGTGGTCAGTTCCGTGAACCTCTCGACGATTTTCGGCTGCGGGAACTTGGGGAGGACGATGCTGGAGGCGCCCGTGAAGAGAATCTTGGAGTCCAGGGACGAGATTTCCCCCGTCTGCGTCACGGTCATCTTTGTCTCGTACGGCAAATCATCCATGGAATTCCAGTCGGGCTCGGCCAGGAGCTTGTTGGAGCAGTCCAGCGTGATCGTCACGTTCTTCCCGCTGACGGAAACGCCCGTTATGACGCGGCCGTCAATCCTGTAGTCGCCGGCGGTCACGGAGTCCGCCTGAATTTTCTTGGTATAGCGGAGCGTGACGGACGTGACCTTGAGCCCGTCCTCGAACAGCTCTGTTTCGGCCGATGCCTCCTCTATGCCCTTGCTCGCAGGTATTTTCTTGACGGCCGCGGCCGATGCGGCCATGCAGAGGGAAATCATCATGGCGATGCCCGCCGGGACGAACTTTTTCTCTATGTGCTTCATACGTCTTCTTCCTCCGTTGTTTTTGGAAGTCTCCCATTTATAAAAAAACAATTCTCTGTTTGGTAACGGAATGCCGGGACTTCCGGGGCGTGTCTTTCCTGCCCGCCCGGGCAAAATTGATTCTTTCCCGGCTTTGTGCTAGTATTGCCGCATGGGACTCTTTACTAAGAAAGACATGTCGCCTGCCCAGACCGTGGTGCAGGAAGTGCTGAAGGCGAAGAAGGGCGAGCGTGCCCTGATCATTGCGAACCCGGAGACGAACGTCATCGCGCAGGAGCTGTACACCGCGTTCATCGGGCAGGGGGCACGGCCGACCCTCATGTTCCAGCCCAGGAAGGATTCCCTCGACTACGCCGAGGAGGCGGTCATCGGGGCGATAAAGAGCGAACCGGAGATAATCCTGTCCATATCGGCAGGCAAGATGGGAAAAGACAGGGAGGCGATCGAGCATCCTTACAGCCTGGAGGCTGACGGCAAGAAAAAGGACTTTGACAACAGCTTTGACTACCTGCTGTCCGGCAAGAAGAGCATCCGCGCGGTCTGGACTCCCGGCCTGAGCGAGGACATGTTTGCCCGCACGGTCAACATAGACTACAAGCAGCTCGGCGACCGCTGCAAGGCAATCAGCAAGATGCTGGACGGGGCCGTGAGCGTCCGCGTCACCTCGCCGGGCGGGACGGACGTCACCGTGGGGGTCACGGGCCGCACGGCGATGGTCGATGACGGCGATTTCTCCAGGCCCGGCACGGGCGGCAACATCCCGGCGGGAGAGACATTCATCAGCCCCGTCGTCGGCAGCACGGAGGGCAAGATAGTCTTCGACGGCAGCATGACCTTCGCCACGGGCGACGCAATGCTGGCCTCTCCCATAGAGGTCACCGTCACGGGAGGATTCATCAGCTCCGTCAAGGGCGGGGCGGAGGCCGACCGCCTGCTCAAGGACATCACTGCCGCGGAGAACGAGGCTATGGCGATGGTCTCCAAGAAGAAATTCAGCGAGGAGCAGGGGGCGGCATACAAGAAGAACGCCCGCAACATCGGCGAGCTCGGCATAGGGCTCAACCCCGCGGCCTCGATCACGGGCAATATGCTCGAGGACGAGAAGGCCTTCCGCACCTGCCACTTCGCGGTCGGCGAGAACTACGACGGGGACGCGCCCGCCCTGATTCACTTTGACGGCATAGTCCGGAGCCCCACGATCACGGTGAGCTACCCGGACGGCAGCTCATCCGTCCTGCTTGAGGGCGGCGAGCTCAAGCTGCGCTGAGACTGCCGGACAGGATGTCTCCCTCCATGCGGCCGTGGCAGTGTTCCCCCTTCGGGGCTTTTTTCAGTTTTTTTTCAAACGAAGTTTCAGAAAATATATCTTGCATACATATACATATATGTATGAGTAAGCGAAAAAGAAAACCCCGGGGAAGAAGAGCCCGCAGTCCGGCCTTCTCCCAGGAGTTGCTGGCCCTGGCCGCCCGGAAGATGTTGACGCGGAACTATCCTGTGAATGACATTGCCGAGATAACCGGTCTGTCCCTTGCGGATGTGGAAGGACTGGCCGCCGCAGGGACAGAGTCTGGCGCAGCGGGAGACTGCATGGGTTCCATTACCAACCGGCATGCGTAGGTGTGGAAGACGAACTGCCGCTACCGCTCAAAGATAGGATCCAACACGTTTATGACAGCATGGTGAACGAGATAATCAAGGATGGGGGGCAGCCTTTTTTCCTACAGCTTCGCTATCTCCCTTGTCAAGTCAGATTCCGCCTTGTTGTTCTTCACGAACGCAAGGGACGCCTTTATCTCCGGGTCGGTCGCATTCTTAGCATTTTCGAGGTTCCCTACCTGCATGCTACAGGTCTCCATTCAGTCCAATTCAA
>CACYDQ010000142.1 GCA_902773215.1 uncultured Spirochaetaceae bacterium
AAGGAAGCCGTAAGCCCTTCCCGTACAAAAGAAAGCAACGTTTCATCCTTCAAGTCCGTTCTGGAGAACGAGTCCCGCAAGGACAGCAACATCCAGAAGACAGACTACAAGAGCACGGACGGCTCCAGTGAAGAGCTGAAGAACGAGAGTGTCCCCAAGGCCGGAGCGGAGGCTTCTCAGGTCAGGAAGGGAAAGTCCGGCGAAAATGAATCAGAAAAACAGGAAAACATCACGTGCAGGCAGGACAGCCAGCAGCTCGCTGTGTGCGACGACGACACCGCCGTGCTGTACGCCATGTCCGGTGAGGAAGTCCTTTTCGGACAGCCGGTGGAGCAGGTCACGGGCAGCCAGCTTGCAATGGACATAAGCCCGGCGGGTCTTGAGGACGTGACCGAGAGCGAGACAATATCCGACATACGGCTCAATCCCCGGGACGTCGCGGCTTTGGCAGCTATTCCCGCCAGTGTCGCGGGCGACGGGGCCAAGAGCATGATTCCCGTTCAGGACAAACTTTCCGCCCCCCAGTTCGAGGATCTTCTGGAAAGCGGGGAACTGCCCGCCGATGAGATCTTTGTACCGGAGCTTGCCGGGGAAGCTGAGTTCGTCCCCGTCATGCAGGAGCAGGCCGGGACAGACGGAGATGACGCAAGCGAGACCGCCGACTTCGGCAACAAGTTCCTTGCGGAAGTCAAGGAAAGCACTGAGCGCGGGGATACGGCCCCTGCATCAGTCAGGACAGAAAGCAAGCAGGAGAACCGCTTCATCATACAGGACAACCGGTCCGTTGAGGCAAAGAAAGAGACCGTCACAAAGGCAGCTCCCGCAGAGCTCAAGGCGGAGTCCGTCAGGCAGCACGGCAATACGCTGGACATCACGTTCAATTTGAACCAGGAACAGGGGCAGCTCTTGGCCGCCGAGCAGAACATTCTCTCGACGAGCGATCAGGTTGCGGCCGGGGATGCCTCCACCTTCCAGCGTATGCTCTCCAACCAGCTCCTGAACCAGGCCCCGGAGTTCGTCAAGGCAGGGTCTATCATACTCCGCGATAACAACAACGGGACGATAAACCTGAACCTGAAGCCGGAGTCTTTGGGAAATGTAAAGATTACGCTCCATGTTTCCGATAAGGGTATTGAAGGGCAGATTGTCGTGGCGAGCAAGGAGGCCTTCGAAGCCTTCAGCCAGAACATGGACAACCTGAAGCAGTCATTCCGCCAGAGCGGATTCGACGCGGCGAACCTGAGCCTGAGCCTTTCGGACGGTTCTTCCGCCCAGGGGCAGAATTTGGCAGGCAATGCCGGTGGCCATCAGCGGTCGGGCGAGGATTTCGTCGGCAGCAGGACCTTCGGAGGCTGGACGGACGGGGAGGAGAAGCTTCCTTCCCAGACGATAGCGGCAGCATACGGGGCGGGCGGACATCAGATTGATGTTGTCGCCTAGGACATAAAAGGAGAATGTATGGATACAGGAAGCGCAATATCGCTTAACACGACGATGAGCGACCAGGAGCAGGCGAGGCTGAGGATGGAGGTGGATACCTTCAACAAGTCCCTCGTGCAGAACGGCCGCAGGACGTCCCAGTCATTGGGCAAGGATGATTTCCTGAAGCTGCTGATAACCCAGCTTTCCAACCAGGATCCGACTTCCCCGATGGAGGACACGGAGTTCATCGCGCAGATGGCGCAGTTCAGCTCCCTTGAGCAGATGACGAACATGAACGCCAACTTCGAGAAGATGAACACGATGCTCTCCTCGAATCAGGCGGTCAACACCATCGGCAAGACCGTTGCGGTTGACGCGGGCGATGGCTCCGGCCAGGTTACCGGTACCGTGCAGGGCGTGACTTACGGAAGCAATCCGCAGGTGCTCGTCGGCAACAGGTATTATGACATGAGCAAGATTCAGGCCGTTTACGGCGAGTAATTTATAAAGAGGGTAGCAATATGATGAGATCACTTTATGCTGGCGTGAGCGGCCTGCAGAACCACCAGACCAGGATGGACGTAATCGGCAACAACATCTCCAACGTCAACACGACCGGCTTCAAGCGGGGCAGGGTTGACTTCCAGGATATGATCAGCCAGCAGCTCAGCGGTGCCTCGCGCCCGAACGAGGAAGTCGGAGGTATCAACCCCAAGGAAGTCGGGCTCGGAATGAGCATTGCCGCGATTGACACGATTTTCACCCAGGGAAACCTGCAGTCAACGGGCATCACGACCGATATCGCCATTGAAGGAAACGGCTTCTTCGTCATGAAGAGCGGAGAGGAGACTTTCTACACCCGCGCCGGTGTCTTCGGCGTGGACTGCAACGGTACCCTCGTCAACCCTGCCAACGGACTCCGCGTCCAGGGCTGGATGGCCGAGACCGTCAACGGCACGCAGATTGTGCAGACTTCCGCAAGCCCGACGGACATTACGATTCCTGTCGGACAGAAGGATCCGCCCCACGCGACGGAGAACGTCCACTACTTCTGCAACCTGAACAAGAACACCCCGGAGATTACCGATGCGAACGATCCCCTGCAGGTTGCCAACGGCACCTGGCAGACCGAGTTCGACATCTACGACTCATACGGCAACGCCCACCAGCTGCAGATGAACTTCCAGAAGGTCGTCGGCAACCCCAACCAGTGGACCGTCACCGTCGAGGTTGACCCCGCCGCCGCAGAGGCGACCGACACCCGCGTGGGATTCGGCACCACCGACGGCGTGACCAACACCTACACGCTGAACTTTGACAACATGGGAACCCTGCAGTCCATCACGGACAGCGCCGGCAACGTGTCAAACCCTGAGGGCGAGATCATCCTCCAGGCTTCCTACACGGTCGCCAACTCCAACCCGGACGAGGCAGGAAATCCCTACCGCCAGACCTTCAACCTGAACCTGGGAACGATCGGCTCCATGCAGAACACGATTACCCAGAGCGCGTCCGCCTCTTCAACCAAGGCGAACTATCAGGACGGATACAAGCTCGGCTACCTGGACAACTTCTCCATCGGACAGGACGGAACGATTACCGGAGTCTACTCCAACGGTTCCACCCGCACGATCGGAAAGATTGCGATGGCGAGCTTCGTCAACCAGGGCGGTCTGAACAAGGAGGGCGACACCTTGTTCGCCCAGTCCATCAACAGCGGCACCGCCAACATCGGCGAGAGCGGCACCCAGGGCAAGGGAAAGCTCCTGTCCGGTACGCTTGAGATGTCAAACGTTGACCTGACCGAGCAGCTGACCGACATGATCGTCACCCAGCGCGGCTTTGAGGCCAACTCCAAGACGATTATCACGGGCGACTCCATGCTGGAGACCGTCCTGAGCCTGAAGCGCTAGACGCTGTCTTACTAACACAGTCATAAAACCTCCTATATAATGTGTTGGCCCCCCGGATGGATCCGCTGTCCGGGGGGTGTTCTTTTTACATGGGCAAGCACCCGTCCGTTGGGCGCAGCCCGGGGATTGCCCCGCGGGAACCCACAACGAAGTTTCGAGTGTATACGTTTCCAATGATTGACAAAAGCCCGTTAGGGGTGGTAAATTTCATACTACCATGAACCCCTTGAAGAACAAAATCACCGTATTTTTGCTGCTCCTCCTTGGCTCGACCCTTCTTTTCCCTTTCAGCAAAAGGAAAGGGGACGAGGAGTCCTCTGAGGTCCAGTTCCTGAAAGTGGCGTCCCTGAACGGACCTTCCAGCATCCCCGTCGCCTACCTGTATGAGAACGCGGCGATCCTCGACGGAGCCCCCGTTGAGTTCCAGCTGTATGCCAGCCCGGTCACGGAGCTTCCCAAGCTGCTCGCCGGGGAGGTGGACATAGGCTTTCTGCCTCCGAATATAGCCGCAAAAGCCTATAACAGCTCGAACCATGCCCTCGTCATGCTGGGAATCAGCGGTAACGGGAACCTCTACCTCCTGTCGGATGACCCGGTGCTCTCATCCATCGGGGGACTTGCAGGCAAGACCGTCGCCGTGGCAGGGCAGGGCGCGACCCCGGAGTACGTCTTCCGCTCCTTGACGGAGGGACTGGACGTGCAGATGGATTTTTCAATCCAGACAGCCGAGCTTGCCGCGGCCCTTGTCTCCGGAAAAATCCACTATGCCCTTGTCCCGGAGCCCTTTGCCACGGTCGCGACATCAAAGTCCGCATCCGTCCGTCGCTCGCTGGATATCCAGAAGCTCTACAGGGAGAAGCTGGGAGCAGGCAACTACCCGATGACCGTCATGGTCTGCCGGGCGGACTTCGCCAGAAAGTACCCGGGTACCGTCCAAAAGTTCTTGAATTCCTACAAAAAGGCAACAGACTGGACTGTCTCGCACCCCCAGGAAGCAGGCACGCTGGTGGAAAAGCACACGCTCGGCCTCAAGGCGGATGTTGCGGCGGCCTCCATTCCGAACGCCAACTACGTTTGGATTCCCGCGAAGAAGGGACGGGGCGATATGGAGAAGCTGCTTTCCGTGTTCCTGTCCTTCGCCCCGGAGTCAATCGGCGGGGCTCTGCCTGACGATGGCTTCTATTTCTAAGGCAGTCGCGAGCAGCAGGACACTGTGGGAAAAACGAATGTTGCCGGAGGAAAGAAAACCGGCTTTCTGACCTACCTTCTTTCCTTCTTCCTTTTCATTGTGGGCTGGCAGCTGCTCTCGCTGG
>CACYDQ010000143.1 GCA_902773215.1 uncultured Spirochaetaceae bacterium
CCCTTCTGCTGCCACGGACGGGCGGCAGAAAAGGCCGTCCTTGTGATTGCGTCGTGCTGATGAGAGCATACGGCACTTTCCTACAGGCACGGCACCATGAACAGGGGCAGGTAGGTTATGCCTCCCTCTTCCTTGAATTCCCCCTCGTGGATGACGAAGGGCTCGCACAGCTGCTCGGGAAACTTCCTGATGAACTTGTGCAGCGACGTCAGTGCGTAGTTCTTCCCGGTCTTTATCTCCAGCGGACAGATGTTGTGCTTGTTCGTCACCGTCGTTTTTGAGACGAGGAAGTCTATCTCCATCCGGGACTCCGCGTCCGTACGGCTGGAATTCGTGTAGAAATACAGCGAATGCCCGTTTGCGGTGAGCATCTGCGCGACGATGTTCTCCATGATGTTCCCGAAGTTCACCGCGAGCTTGTCCAGCATCAGCTTCCGGTAGATTTCTTCGGTCACGATTCCGTTCTCGTCAAAGGTGTGGCTGACAAGGAGGCCCGTGTCCGCCATGAAGCATTTCATCGTCGTGCGCTCCTTGTTCATCTTCAGCCCGAGGGACGGTTCCGTCGTGTTGTAGCAGGGGGTCATGATGCCGGAATCCTTGAGCCAGAAGAACGCGTCTTCGTAGCCACGGAAGCGGGCCTCCGCCGCCAGGTCCGTAAGCCTGAACGCACGGTCATGCCGCTGCAGCTGGGAGGGAATCTCATCAAAAATTGCCGTTACCTTCTCCACGTCCTTGCCCGCGTATTTCTGGATGTCGTTCCGGTAGAGCGTGAGTATGTCCCGCTTGATGCGGTCGGTTTTCTCGAAGTCCCGCGTTTCGGCAAAGGTAAGGACCGCCTTGGGCATTCCGCCCACGATGATGTACTGGCGGAACAGCGTGTTGATTTTCCGGTACAGCGGGCCGAATTCCTTCCTTCCTCATGCAATCACCTTTTCGCGATAATTATAGACCGAGATTCGCACCTTTTCAAGCTTTTCTACGGGTAAAACTTGCACCTTTTCAAGCTTTTTTGTCAGTAGAATCCGCACGTTTTCACGATTTTTCTGTGAGCGAGGGAGCCTGCAAGCGGACTTTACAAAGTCCCCGGTAGCCCCTATACTGGAAAAGTGCGATGAAAACGGGAGCCGACTCCCATTTTCATCGGAAAAATCACGGAGGCAGGCATGTACATACGGCGTTCCATCGAAAATACGATTATCGGGCTGGGGAACTCCTTCCCCTGCATCGTCATGTACGGCCCCCGGCAGGTAGGCAAATCGACCACGCTCGACTACATCTTCCCGGAAGACATCCAGCATCGTCATAGACTCCTGCGAGAAAATCATGCCCCTGAATGAGAGCGCCTATTGCTTCCCGGTGCACCTGCCGGGAATTTAATCTTCCCCGACCTTGTACACCTTGATGGGCTGCTAGTCAAACACAGAATGTAACAAGGAAACGTTGTGTCAAAACAAAACTTTCCCGCTTTCCTTCACATGTCTCCGTGCGCTGTCAAGCACTTCCTGCTGCTTGCGCTTGTCAGCAACGATGGCGGAGAATGACAGGCCTTCCACGTCGTGCAGGTAGGTCACCGCCACGCGGTACAGGAAGTAGTCGTATGAATGGCTTTTCACCGTCTCTTCCGCGAGGAAGTGCCGCCAGCCCTCCTGCACGGGATAGGAGCTGTCTGCTGCCATGTACTCGCAGATACCCTCTTCTTTCCACGTAGGGGTACGAAAATTGACAAGCCCGCTCTTACGGGCGAACACGTGCGCCGTCTCGTGCGACAGCAAAGAGGTGAGCTGCCTTTCGTTGTTCGCCTTTGCCCCGCCGTGTGCCGTCATCTCCTTGAAGCTCGTCTTGTTGACGACTATGACGTTGAACGGGGTCAGAACCCGCTTGAATCCGATGGAAGATTCAAAAGGATTCACCGCAAGGAATTTGTAGGCGGCATGCCCCGGGCAGAAGAGGACGCTTATCTTTGTGTCCGCAGTATACAATTCGCTGCGAGAAATGGCTTTCATGGCCTCATCGCATACCGTGCGGAATTCCGTCTCGTTTGCCCATCCGTCATATCTGGAATATGCGGCGCATTTGAACGTAATGTTGCCCGTTGTATACGAGTTGCGGAAGAATATGCCCGGGATGAACCAGACCAAGACAAAATACACGACGAACAGATCCATGATCCAGGTCAGCAGCCTTAGGAACTTGTTCTTGGATTTCCCAAAAAAGAACCAGACAAGCGTTTCTTTGACAGCTTTGTTCATGAGCTTCTCCTTCTTGTTATGCAAGCTAAACACTGGAGCTAACAGGATGTTACATTTTTGTGTCTGCCTTGCTCCCTATTCCATGATGAACTTGCCGTGCTTGAAGTCGAACTGGATGCGGTGTCCCTCAAAGAAGGAGTAGCCGAGCAGGTTATACACGTAGCCGCCCCTTCTGCCGTTCTCGTTTGCCTTTGCATTCCTGTCGCTTGACCTGCAC
This sequence comes from uncultured Spirochaetaceae bacterium, assembly GCA_902773215.1. Taxonomy (GTDB): domain Bacteria; phylum Spirochaetota; class Spirochaetia; order Treponematales; family Treponemataceae; genus Treponema_D. The sequence continues at coordinate 2,467 of CACYDQ010000143.1, forward strand.
GCCTCAAGCTTCCTGCTGATGCTTCCGAATGAAACTGTCACCTCCTTACAGGCAGGGGAGCTCGTTTGTATCTTTCCGTTCATGATGAAGTCCAGTTTCTCCTCATCCGTCATTGTCATGGCTGACACATCGCAGAGGACAAAGACCTGCGCGCCCGTGTCTATAATCGCATCCTGTCTGATGCCATCGACTTCGATCTCTGTTTTGTACAGTTCCAGCATTGGAACTTTTACGAGGGGGCCTTCCACGCCGGAAAGGGGCTTCCCGTTGATGACTATGACATTGTTCACATAGTCTATGGTCAGCCGGTCACACGCGCCAAAGAATTTCAGGCCTACGATTCCGTCCTCCTTCTGCCGGGCTGCGGGCGCGGGATCGAAAAGGAAAGGATGTGAATCGATGTACAGGTTTTTCCTTACGAACGAATCCGTGCAGGTAAGACCGACGGTTATATCGGGGTCGCCCTGTTCCAGAAATTCCTGTATTTTTCCGGCCAGCTTCTTTTGGCTGATTCCCGGGGATAATGTCATATACTGCTGGGCAATCATCCCCACGAGCATGTCTTCCGCCTCTTTTCCGGCTTTCTTTATGGCACTGCGGTAAAAGACCTCGTGATTGTAGCCGCTGTCAAAGATGATTTTCAGAGGTTCCCCTCCCTCACAGTCTTCCAGAAGGAAACCGGGCATGTAGCTGCTGAAATCAAAGGTGAAGGGAATCTTCGCATATCCGCTTTTTGTGTTTGCGCTTCCCGCCGGGAACAAGGTCGAGGCGAGAATGAAACACAGGACAATGAATGAACAAATCTTTTTTTTCATGGAAAGCTCCTGTGTTTTGGCATAGCATAGGTTTGATGCTATGCCAAAACTTCAAACTAGAAGTGGAATATCCAGCCCACTGTTATTCCGCCGTTGAGAGCAGGGCAAATAAAGGGGCCGCCGGATGTCAACCTTCCGCCATCAACCTTCTCAAGGTCATTTTCTGCCACTGGGGAAAACCCCTTGGGAGGCATCGCAGCATTGTTTGAAGAATAACCATTCTGTCCTTTCATAAAAAAACTCCTTTTTCAACAGTTATGTTGAAACTTTATATTTTTTTTCCCTCAACGAGGGAGATTTCAAAAACATTTGATAAACGATATCCAGTTCCTACATCTGCTTAGGAAAATGGGGCTGTGGATTCGGACCGGGGCAAGTTGTTTTTGTCGGATCAGCGACGGGGCCGAAGCTTACGGATGCCCGGCCTGATGAATATCCACCGCTGACAAGTCGCAGTTCTTCCTGCGCCACAGGTTGAAAAGCTAAACAACTTTCATTCTTTGTCTTATTCATAAAAAACTCCTTTTCGGTTTTCAATGCATATTTGCAATGAAAACTTATTTATCACCTTAGAAGAGATATTTTGTGAGATTATCTCTCTAAATTCATTTCTGTGCAAATTTCCTCATAAAGAGCACCCAGAACGGACCAGCAACGAACACAAAAAGCAGAGTGCAGAATATATAGCCCAAAACAGACTCCCATTCTCCCTTGTCTATACGGCTTACGATGAAGTATAATATCACGGTAATGACCGACCAAGGAAGACCACGCTTTACATAGTATAAATATCTCTTCATGCAGTTACCTCTTTGAACAGGATATCCCAAGACACTCTATTAAAATGACTTGGGACTTACCAAAACCTATAAAAACAATAACAGACTTTTTTTTGAGATTTTATCAAACTGTTTTTACAGGAAAGGAGCCGCTGCCCCCATTACAAACCCCGCAGCAGCACCTGAGATAGCACCATCACGCATACTTCTCAAGATGTTTTGCCCCATAGCTGTTCCACTCATGCTGTTTCTTCCTGTCGCACAAGAGTATGCGTACTGGCATGAAGTATACAAGCCTGAAATCACGCCACTGCCAAGACCCCCGCCAAAAGCTCCCGCAAAAGCAGAAGCCAGTCCCCCTCCATCAGTCTTCCGCATTTCATTCTCGGAAATTTCCGAGAATCCATTTACCTTAAGTTCGACAGTCTTGTTCATAACTGAACCTCCGTTTTTTGTTTCCAATCACGGTTTTGTGTTGAAAACGTTTATAAATACCCTCGACGAGGGAGATTTCAAAAATATTTGATCGACGGTATCCAATCCCTACATCTGCCTAGGGAAATGAGGTTGTGGGTTCGGACCGGGACAAGTTGGTTTTGCCGGGTCTGCGATAGGTCCGAAACTTGCGGACACCCGGACTGAGGAATACCCTCCGCTGACAAGCCGCAGTTGTGCCTGTGCCAAGGGCTGAAAAGATGAATAACTTTCATTGATTGTCTTTTTCATAAAAACTCCTTTTGTTACCGAATATCTATTCACAAAGTGAATGTAAGTTAATACCTATGAAATACGCAAGTGCGATAATCAGTATCACTGCATAATATATGCAAAACTTTATTGCCGATGGCCCTGTAAGCTCTTTGTGCCTCCATATGAGCATATAAAGTGTCTCATTCAAGGTAAGACTGAAAAATACAATTACACATAGAGACTTATCTCTGATATATACGCAATGTATTATCCATATGGTGAAGACAATTATGAATAAAATGTTCATCACCGATAATGTATTTTTTTTCATTGTTTCATCTCCAAGATAGTAG
>CACYDQ010000144.1 GCA_902773215.1 uncultured Spirochaetaceae bacterium
CGGCGGCACGTCACCTGCAAAGGCGGAGACGACGGACGGTACGGCGGCAGCAGGCGGCAAGGCGGCGGCGGGAAAGGCCGCCCCGGACGCGGCTGCCGACAGCGCGACGGGCATCGCCGCCATCGTGGGGCGGCTGGGAAGGAGCCTGTCACGGAGCGCATCCCTGCCGGACGTGCAGGCACGATTCGACACGGCACTGGAAGAGCTCAAGGCATCCCTGCCCGACATCGGGCGGCGGGGCAGCGGGGACGACCTGAGCCTCGCGGGATACATCGGAATCGACCCGGTGAAAGTCCGCGAGCACATCAAGTGCCGCGAGCTTATCCCGCAGGGCAAGGCCGCATACGAGGCGGGCAGGACAGAAAAGGCCGAGGACTGCTTCAGGAAGGCCGGGGAGAACGGCTACCCCAAGGGCTGGTACCTGCTCGGCTGCCTGTACCGGGACGAAGGCTTGAGGGACGACGCGCTCGACGCGCTGGAAAAGGCTGTCTCGCAGGGGGTGCAGGAGGCCGCGGAGCCGCTCGCCCTGCTGCTCTACGACGCTGCCCATGCCCGGCAGGAGCTGGGCGACCATCAGGCGGCGTTCGCTTCTTTTACCCGCTCGGCAGAGCTGGGCAACAGGGAGTCCCAGTACGCGCTCGGCATGTACTACGGCAGCCCCCAGAGCTACCCCGGCTGTAACGTCCGGCAGAACTTCGCCCGCGCGGTGGAGTGGACGCTGAGCGCGGCACGGCAGGGCCACCCCGACGCGGAGTGCAAGATGGGCAAGTGCTACCGCGACGGCAGGGGTGTGCAAAAAGACGAGCAGCAAGCCCGGGAATGGTACGAGAAGGCCGCCGCCCACGGCAGCAAGGAGGCGAAGGAGTACCTGGAGAAAACATAAGATTCGCTAGCTCAGCTCCGTAAGGAGCTGGAGCAGGTATTCCCACCACATCGGGGAAGTGAAATTCGCGGTGAAGCTCCCGGGAAAGAGGAAGCGGCGCATCTCTTCAAGGAATGCCTTTTGGCCTCCGGCAATCTCCCCGATTCTGCCGGAAAATCTCGCCTTATAATCAGAAAGAGGTAATCCCCTATCGGAAAGCTTCTTTTGCAAAAGGTCCTCGTTCTTCGCCACGTTCTTGCGCGACAGCCAGAAAATGTCCCAGAGGTCGCGGTTCTTCACGCGGTTGGGTCTGTTTGCGAACGCTATCAGCTTGTCGCACAAAATTTCCTCCAAGCTCTCAGCCCGCAAGAGCAAATCGTTCGTTCCCAGGTCAACCCCGTAGTAATTGTTCGGAATCCTGATTTTCCCGTCATGGGAAGGCAGGTGGCAGATGTCTATGTTTATCTTCTGTGCCAGTAAATCAGGCCGCTCGGGCTTCGTAACAAGCTTGATTTTCCAAGTGTCGGTGTTCCCTTCTTCCTTATGCGGTTCAGACACAGTGACATCGAGCTTGTATTTGCTTTCAAGGCCATCTTTTATCGCTGACGCAAGGCCCTGCATCTCAGTCTTCGAAAAATCGAACCCGCCGGTAAAATCCAAATCCTCGCTCAGCCGCTGAGAGCCATAACACATGCGGAGACAGGTACCGCCCATGAAGACGAGCTTCTCAAGAAAGCCTTCTGCGTTCATTATCCTCAAGATGTCATGATGGAGAATTTCTTTCTCGACGATGGGCCGCAATACCACAAAGCCCTCATTCTGCGAAAGGACACTTTCAACAATTACATCGAACGAATTCATACGCCAGGCAACTCCTTAATCCCGTCCAAATCCACCAAACCCAAGGTCGTCCGCCTAGAGCTGACCATATCCCTATAAGCCTGGGCGGGTCTTGCCTTAAGCATCCCCGAATTCTTGTCAAGGAAAAGGTTCTGTGCAATATCGCCGAAGGATTTCGCGGTATGCACGAACTCCACCGTACCGAACCGCCCGCACAGGATGATGCCGCTCCGCCCCGTGGTCATAATCGTCACCCAGCCCGGCATCTGCTGGGAAATCAGGGAATTCTCGCTGAGCACCGTCTCCAGGCTGATATAGCTCACAAAGCTGGAGCGGAGCTTCGCCGCCGTCCTGCACAGAACTTCCGACTGTATGAAAGGAACCTTAGTGTACACATATATCCCCTTGCAGACGCGCTCCAAGCTCCTCCTGCCCACGGCACGGGAAAGGAGCATGTTAAAGTTCCCCTCCGTAACACCCGGGAACAGATTCCTCAGGTCGCTTTTTGAATACAAAAAGTGATTTTTGGAAGAGACTTGCTCCAAAATGCTCTCAAGGTACAAGACAGACTGCATGGCTTTACAAAACATAACACATTCTGTTATGTTTTGTAAAGTCAAAACTGCACAAGTTTTGCTTCCCACCCCGGCGGCGGGTCTCCAGCGAGAGAACAGTTTTTTCATATTTTTTCACATTTCCCCAATTTTGGCACGGAACTTGCTACATAGATGGTGCAGGCAAAAAAGCCTGACAAACTTACAACAAAACTTTGGAGGTATGATATGAACGAACTTTCACTTTTCAACAACTTCTTCGATGACGTGCTTCCGGCCATGCCGGACTTCACCCTCACCCGCACGAACAGCCTTCCCAAGGTTGACGTGAAGGAGACAAAGGATTCCTACGATATGTACATGGACCTGCCCGGAATGGACGAGAACGACGTGAACGTGGAGCTTGACCACAACGTCCTCAAGATTTCCTCCGTCCGCACGGAGAACAAGGAGGACAAGGGCGACAAGAACGCGAAGGACAACGAGGGCAAGTACCTTATCCGCGAGCGTCGGACGACCAGCTTCAGCCGCAGCTTCACCCTGCCCGAAGATGTGGACGGCAGCAAGATAAGCGCGACCTTCAAGAACGGCATCCTCGCTCTGACCATGCCGCGCACCTCGGCCCCCGCGCCCAAGAAGATTGCCATCACCGCTGCGTAATGCAGACACGCAGCGTAACCTGTAGCTAAACCAGAGAGGCCCGGAAGCCCGCAAGAGTTTCCGGGCCTTGTTCGTTTTAAAGTGGCAGCTCCAGCGTCATCACGGCACCGCGTATCTCGCCGCCCGGGAAAACTTGACGCTGTTAAATGAGCTGATGGCCCGTGGCAGGGACAGGACTGCCGCAGAAGAGTCAGCATAAAACGCAAACAGAGCGTTGTTGACGCAGAATGCAAGAACGAAACTGTCATCGTGGGTCGTTTTGCCCCACGCATATACCCTTTACAGAATTCCGTTCATGACGTATGATTAAAGGAAGTTTACGTATACGGGAGCAAGAGAGAGCATGGACGTAATGAAGAGTTTCAGCCTGGAAGGGAAGGTCGCGTGGGTGACCGGGGCCAGGTACGGCATAGGATTCGCTATTGTGTGCGCCTTCTACCGGGCGGGGGCGAAGGTCGTCTTTAACGCGAGGAGCCAGGACAAGGTGGACAAGGCGCTCGAAGACTACAAAGCAGCGGGCGTGGAGGCGAAAGGCTACGTCTGCGACGTGACCGACGAACAACAGGTGCAGGAGACAGTCGCCCGGATAAGCCGGGAGGTGGGAAGCGTTGATATCCTCGTGAACAACGCGGGCATGATAAAGAGAATTCCCATGACCGAAATGTCCGCCGAGGACTTCCGCACGGTCATTGACACCGATCTGAACGCCCCCTTCATCTGTTCCAAGGCGGTCATCCCCCAGATGATCCAGAAGGGGCACGGCAAAATCATCAACATCTGCTCGATGATGAGCGAGCTGGGACGCGAGACCGTCTCCGCCTACGCGGCGGCCAAGGGCGGCCTCAAAATGCTGACCCGCAACATCTGCTCGGAGTACGGCAAGTACAACATCCAGTGCAACGGCATCGGACCGGGCTACATCGCGACGCAGCAGACCGCCCCCCTCCGCGAACGGCAGGCGGACGGATCCCGCCACCCCTTTGACTCCTTCATTGTCGCAAAGACACCGGCGGAACGCTGGGGCGATGTGGCGGACCTGGAAGGACCTGCGGTATTCCTTGCGAGCGATGCCTCAAACTTCGTCAACGGGCAGATTCTGTACGTGGACGGCGGCATCCTCGCCTACATCGGCCGGCAGCCCTGACAGAAGCAGAAGCCCTAACAAAAACGGCCCGCCCTGACAGAAGCGGCAGCCCGCCGGTTCACGCATTGCAGTCCGCGGGCTTCGGCTGCCTGGGGTACGCCCCGCTTTTCAGCTACCCAAAAGCGCGCGGGCACGCTCAAGGGCACCAGAGATGTGGTCGTAAATGTTCTCACGCCCCAATTTGTCCGCCATGCCGGTTTTTTCCAGCAGCAGGTAGGGCTGGGTGTGGATGCCGGAGATGACGATGGTTATTCCCTTGCGGTCGCAGGCAGCCTTTGCCTGCTCCAGCGCCCGGATGCCGCCCGCATCCAGGTAGATGGTGTTCCGCATCCGCAGGATGAGCACCTTGTAGTCCAGTTCGGCTTTTTCCACGGCGACCTCGAACTTGCGCACCGTGCCGAAGAAGAGCGGGCCTTCAATCTCGTAGACCATGGCGCCCTTGGGCAGGTCAAGCTTTTCATCCGGCATGTCCGCGGCATGCAGGCCAGAGGTCAGCGCCTCGCGCTTGTTCTGCACTTCGGACAGGTCTATCATCTTCTTGATGAAGAAGAATGCCGCCAGCCCCAGTCCGACCTCTATCGCCATCGTCAGGTCAACAAATACCGTTATCAGGAAGGTGACGGCAAAGACCGCCGTATCCGACTTCTGGCCCTTGATGAGTGAGCGAATCGCGGGGAAGCCAGCCATGTTCCACGCGACATTGATCAGCACCGCCGAAAGGGCCGCCATCGGAATGTACGCGGCATATTTTCCGAAGAACAGCAGTATCAGAAGCAGCGTGAGGGCATGGATAATACCCGCGACCGGTGTCTTTCCGCCGTTCTTGATGTTCGTTGCCGTCCGCGCGATTGCCCCGGTAGCCGGGATGCCCCCGAAGAGCGGGGACACGATGTTCGCAATCCCCTGCCCGATGAGCTCGGTATTGGAGTCATGCTTTGCACCCGTCATGCCGTCGGC
>CACYDQ010000145.1 GCA_902773215.1 uncultured Spirochaetaceae bacterium
CGCGGACGACCCCGGCCCCATCTCCAGCCAGACCGAGCAGGACACGCGGGTATTCGCCCGCTTCTCCAAGATGCCGCTGCTCGACCCTTCCAGCCCCGCCGAGGCATTCCGCATGGTGCAGGAGGCCTTCGGGCTGTCGGAGAAGTACGGCACTCCGGTCATCGTCCGCCCGACGACCCGGGTCTGCCACGCCTACGAGAGCATGGAGGTCCCGCCCCTGCACCGGGAGCGGGAACGGGGCAGCTTTGTCAAGGACACGGCCCGCTGGGTCATCTTTCCCCGCGCGTCATACCTGAACCACAAGCGGATTTTTGAAAGGAACGAGCACGTCCTGCCCGACGTATTTTCCGATTCCCCCCTGAACAGGATAGAGCGGCCTTTCGCGGAAAACGGGAAGCCTTCCCCGGCGGCCGTCCCCTGCGGTTCCTTCGGCATCGCCTGTTCGGGCATCAGCTATGCCTACGTCAGGGAGGCCCTGGAAATTCTCAGGAGGCAGGAGCCTTCCAACCCCGCGCTGGCCGGCATTACCGTCCTCAAAGTCTCCACCCCCTATCCCTTCCCGGAACGCCTTGCCGCGGATTTCCTCAGGCAGGCAGGGGAGGTCCTTGCCGTCGAGGAGCTTGACCCTGTCATCGAACGCGAGCTCATCTATATAGAAGGAAAGTTCCGCCTGGATGCCGCCGTCCACGGCAAGCTGGACGGCAGCGTCGCGGAGGCAGGGGAGAACACGGTGGAGAGCGTCCGGCAGGCAATCGCCGCCTTCATCGGCGTGAACTGCGCGGAAGAGGAGGATATTCCGCTCCCTGACCTGCCCGTCCGCCCGCCCGTCCTCTGCGCTGGCTGCCCGCACCGGGGGGCCTTCTATGCGGTCAAGCTTGCGACCAAGGGGCAGAAGACCGCTTTCTGCGGGGACATCGGCTGCTATACCCTGGGCAACTCCAAGCCGCTCGACATGTGCGACTCCTGCCTCTGCATGGGGGCGGACATAACGATGGCGCAGGGTCTCTACCACAACGAGCCGGACCGCCTCTGCTTCTCCTTCATCGGGGACTCGACCTTCTTTGCCTCGGGGATACCCGGGGTGGTCAACGCGGTCTACAACCAGTCCCGGCAGGTCATCTGCGTGCTGGACAACTCCACGACGGCGATGACCGGCCACCAGCCCCACCCGGGGACAGGCCGCACGATGATGGGCGAGATTGTGGACAAAATCAGCATAGAGAAAATCCTTTCGGCCGTCGGGGTCTCGCCCGTCCTCGTGGCAGACCCCTTCGACACCGGCGCTGCCGTCGCCGCCGTCAGGGAGGCCGCCGCATCCCCGGGGGTGAGCGCGGTCATTTTCCGCTCCCCCTGCGTCGCCGTCGCGGGCAGGCTGGGGCACAGCTTCCCCGCCCCCCGGACTGTGGACGCGGGCAAATGCGTCGGCTGCCGCAAGTGCGTCAACGAGCTGGGCTGTCCCGCCATATCGCTTGACGCGGTGACAAAGAAGCCCGTCATAGACAGGGCGACCTGCACGGCCTGCGGGCTGTGCGCCCAGGTCTGCCCGGTACAGGCCATACAAGCATCAGGGGAGGGGAACGCATGAGCAGGAGCATCATAATCTGCGGGATAGGCGGGCAGGGGACGGTCCTTGCCGCCAAGGTGATTTCACGGGCCGCCCTCATGGCGGGAGAGAAAGTGTTGTCCGCCGAGACAATCGGCATGGCGCAGCGGGGAGGCCCGGTCACGAGCCACGTCAGGATAGGGGAGGACGCATTCTCTCCCCTGGTGCCGCAGGGAGGCGCGGACGTGATGATTGCCTTCGATGCCGCCGAGGCGGTCCGCAACATCGGATACCTCTCCCCGTCCTCGGTCGTCATCGTCAGCCGCACGGTCACACAGAGCGTCACGAGCTCGCTCGCGGGCAAAAGCTTCCGCGCGGAGGAGATGATTTCCGCCCTGGAAAAGAAGGCAACCAGGGTCGTCGCGGTGGACACCGACGGCGTGTGCGGGAAGCTCGGGTCGGCAAAGGTCGCCAACATGGTGCTGCTGGGGGCGGCGTGCAGGGAAGGCCTGTTCAGCCTCAGCGATGTCGATGCGGCAATGAAAAAGCTCGTAAAAGCGGACTTTTACGAGCTTAACAAAAAGGCTTTGGAATCTTTCGGGAAGGGAGCGACCGCCTAATCGTCCACGAGGAGGATCAGGTTCAGGCCGTCCTTTTTGAGCTTGACATCGTGCTCCGAGCCGTCCTTGAACTCCTCCGGGGTGAGGGGGACGGCTTTCTTTATCTTCTTCTTGTCCATCCAGTCGGTGAAGCGGATGATGCCGTAGTAGACGAGGATTTTGCGGGTGCGGCTGTACACGTAGAGGTTGACCGGCAGGTCCTGGATCCTGTTCTTGGAGGACAGGAAGAGGCTGTCGTTCTCGCTCTCCTTGATGACGTCGCCGCTGACGACATAGGTCTGGGCCGAGGCCTCGTAGACGGAGACAGAGCCCGTGTCGGCGGACATATTCATTCCCGCGTCGTAGATGTAGAAGTTCAGGTTGTCATCCTTCTGGTCGCTGACAATCTTGTACTTGTTGTCCTTCGGCTTGATTATCTTGATCGCGAAGTAACGGTAGTGGGTATAGTCGATTCCCCGGTAGAAGGTGTGGTAGAGGTGCGGCTCGGGAGACCAGCGGTCCATCCTGATCGGGTTGATGAGACGCCACTCGTCCTTGAAGCGGCCTCCCCATCCGTAGACTTCGGCGGTTATGTTCTTGTCATAGGTGCGGTTCAGCACCTTTACCCCGATTTTGAATCGTCCTTCGTCCTCATCGGGGCCGCTGTCAACGACAAGATAGGTTGCCCCCTCGCTGTCAAATTCGGGAAGGTTAATCTGGGGAACTATATAGGCTTTGGGACCGGTGTCCTCCTCTGCTTCTTCCTCCTCCTCCTCAACTGCCGGATCCGTTGTGGCGGCTGCCTCCGTTGCTCCGCTGTTTGCCGCATCCTGCGCAAAAACTGAAAGGCTGAAAGAGAATGTGGCCAGTACTGCAAGTGTTAGAAACCTTTTCATATATTTCATTTGTCGGAAATCATAGCAGGAACTTTATACTTTGAAAAGTATATTGGGAGTTTTGATTGATTTAATTTTCTATTATATGGTATATTTTTCAACATGTTTCAACCATACGGCGAAGAAGCGGCCCTGGAGCGCTGCCGCTGGCTCATAGAAAAACTGGACTCGGGCGACGTGGCCCTCAGGCGGCTGTCCGCGCTGAGCGGGGAGCGGGCGGGCCAGGGGCTCATGCTCGCCGCGATGGTCGCCCGGGACCCCGCAGGCCGCGAGGACGTTTTCTATGCCTGCTCGGGCCTGTCCCGCCAGCTGTATGCTGTGAGCCCGGATCTTGCGCCCTCTTTCCGCGTCGCCCCGCCTGTTGTTTCCCCGGATGCAATCGATGCCGCCCTTTCCAAAAACGACGGCGAGATACACTCCCTGACAGCCCGCCTTGCGGGCGGCGGGCTTACGGGGACGGAGCGGGAGGCCCTGAAGGAGCGGCGGCGGTCCCTGACCGACGAGTCGCTTGCGGCGGTGTTCTCGCTCTACCGCTTCCGCTGCGCGGACGGGAAGGAGCGGGGCCTGAAAGAAATTTGCGCGGAGTACGGGATGCGGACGGGGAGGGGTGCGGGCATCCTGCCCCCGACGGGGACGGGTGAGTGCGCGGGGCAGAAGCTTCTGCACCTGGCGTTCTCGCAGGGGCTCACCCCCCTCAGCCTGGCCGAGGTCTTCTATTGCGGGGCGGATTCCCCGGACATCGGAAAGAAGGGAAAGGCCTTCCCTCCCTGCGACTCCCGCTGCGGCATCGTCCTTCCCGTCATGCTGGGGCTTGAGATTCTCTACCGGGACGGCGACATCATCATCGTGAACAAGCAGTCCGGCCTCCTCAGCGTGCCGGGCCGGGGGCCTGACAAGCAGGACTGCATCGTGAGCCGGGTCAGGCGGCTCTTCCCGGACTGCATGGAGCAGCCCTCCGTCCACCGCCTGGACATGGAGACGAGCGGCCTGATGCTGCTCGCGTTCACCCCGGCCGCCCACAGGGAGCTGTCACGGCAGTTCCAGGAGGGGGAGGTGTCCAAGGAGTACGTTGCCCTGCTGGACGGTGTGCTCGCAAAGAAAGGAATCGCGCCGGAAGGAGTGATGGAGCTGACATTCCGCCTGGACATAAACAACCGGCCGCACCAGATCTGGGACAGCGTGTACGGGAAAAAGGCGGTGACTGAATGGAAAATTGAATGCGTGCAGGACTACCATGCACCGGACGGGAGCAGGAGGCCGGCGACGCGCGTCCTCTTCCGCCCCCATACCGGGCGGACCCACCAGCTGCGCCTCGCCTCAGCCGACCCGCATGGTTTCGGCGTTCCCATCATCGGGGACACGCTCTACGGGTCATGCGCGGAGGGGGAGCGGCTGATGCTCCACGCCTCCCGCCTGTGCTTTACGCATCCCATGACGGGGCGGCGGATGGAGTTCACGAGCCCCGCCCCCTTCTAGCAGGGACAAACCGGAATCAGTCTCCCTCGAATGCCCCGATCGTGCCCGCCGAATAGAGCGCGTCGCAGTAGATGCAGCGGTACTGGGCCTTGTCGCGGTTGACCAGGTGGAACTCCTGCGGGACGTAATGCTCGGTCGCGGTGATGCAGCGGGGGTTCTTGCAG
>CACYDQ010000146.1 GCA_902773215.1 uncultured Spirochaetaceae bacterium
CGTCACGTCTGCGGGAAGCAGGTCCGGCGTAAACTGAATCCGCTTGAACTCCAGCCCGGACATCTCCGCGAAGGTCCTGACGGCAAGAGTCTTTGCAAGCCCCGGAACCCCCTCAAGGAGGATATGGCCGCCCGAAACGACGGCAGTCAGAATTCCGTCAATGACCTCACGCTGACCCACTATGCGGCGGGCAGCCTCTTCCCTGCAAAGCTCTATATACTTCGCGCACTCATCTATTATATTCTGTGAAATTTCAGATTCCATAGTCAACCTATGGAAGTGTAACGATATTCGGTTGTTTTCTCAAGTGCCTCGGCCAAAGGCCCGGCTGCCAATAGCAGCCCGCAAGCGGCTTTCCAGCAAGCTGGCGGCAAGGGCGATGGCGAACGAGAGCGCCGCACACAGACAGAGGGAAAGCCAGGGGGAGGCGATAAACAGCCCCCGGCTTATCAGCCATTGGAGCAGGGGATAGTGGAAGAGGTAGATCGCATAGGAGCAGTCAGGCATCTGCGAAAGGCCGTTCAGGAAGCGGAAGGAGAAAGCCACGTAGAAGCAGATGAAAGAGAGCAGCAGGTATTTGATGCTGTCGGGTATACGGGGCACAAGCCCCATGTCAGACAGTATGACGAGGGTAAGGCTACCGGCAAAGCAGACGAAGGAAACACGTGACGGGAGCAGCCGTTCCAGTATCCCGAAATTGAAGAAGCAGAGCATTCCCAGCACGAACGCGCCGATGTAACCGGGTGCCTCCATCGCCAGCGGGAACAGAAAGGGAAGCCCCAGCACGACGGAGAGCTTCCTGCAGAGGTAGCGGTAGATAAAGGAGGAGACATAGAGGGCGGCAAGGAAGAGATTCTTTCCTCCCCTTCCCCGGATTTTCCCGGCCACAAAGCATATCAAGGGGAGGCAGGCATAGAAGAAGAGCTCCGTCTTCACCGTCCAGAGGGGATCATTGACGGAGCTGTTGAAGGGGTTTCCCTCGAAGACCCCCGGAAGGGTCCGCTGCATGAAGTTGAGCGTCAGGCAGTTCCAGAAAAGGTACTTCCAAAAAGCAGGCTCAGTGAAGTAGCGGGCGGCGGGAAGGGTCGAAGCGAGGCAGAGTATGAGGGCTGCCCCGATAACTGCCACAAGGTAGAGGGGAAAAATCCTGACGAGCCTCTTGACGGCATAGTCCTTCAGGGTCGGGCTTCTCTCATAGCTTGCCGTCACAAGCAGGCCGCTTATGAAAAAAAAGAGGCACACGGCATCCTGCGAGTCAAAAAGACCCTTCACGCCAAGGAAAGCAGGGCTTACCGAGGAGTCCATGCAGTGCTTTGCCAGCACGATGAGGGCAAGGATAAGGCGGATCAGCGTGAGGTTGTTCCTGCGGGGGACCGTGCCAGGCATCAGACCGCACCGCCCATCTTGGCAAGGGCAGCCTCGAATTCCTGAAGGGTCCGCTCATAGGTGAACTGGCGGGAGAAGTCCCATGCCGCGTGCCGCATTGCCTGGTAATTCTTCCCGTCAGAGATGGTCTTCCCCATAAGCTCCGAAAGCTCCTCCGCGCTGTTGGTCCGGCAGAGGTAGCCCGCCCGCCCCATGTCCACCGCGTCCCGGCAACCGGGAGAGTCGTAGACTATCGCCGGTGTCCCGGAGACGCTCGCTTCCGTGACGATGATACCCCAGCCTTCCCGCATGGACGGGAAGAGCAGGGCCCTCGCCTTCCCGATTATGTCGAACTTGGTTCCCTCGTCCACGAAGCCCCTGACAAAAACATCGCAGCCCTCCTCCTTTCCGATAGAAAGATGCAGGCTGGAGCAGAGGGGGCTGAGGATTTCTTCTATATATTTGTCATCGGGTTTCCCCAGAAGTACGAGCCTGGCCTCCGGGAACGTTTTCTTGAGCAGGGCAAGGGCGCGGATGCTGTCGTCTATTCCCTTGTACCTGGCGTAGCGTCCCATGTAGACAAAGTAAGGGGGGTCGGCCTTGGCGGAAAGGCTTCCGAAGGGAGCGGCCTCATGGGCAATCCCGTTCGGGGCTATGCAGACCCGGTCCTTGTCAAAGCCGACCGCCAGAAGGTCGTCCTTGGTGGACTGGGAGACGGTCACGGTGAAATCCTTACGGTGCAGGCGGAGCCAGGAGCTCTCGCACATCCTGCCGATGACGCTCAGGGGCCAGCCCGCCTGGACATGCCAGATTTCCCTCGTCAGCTGGTGTATCAGGAA
>CACYDQ010000147.1 GCA_902773215.1 uncultured Spirochaetaceae bacterium
CATCTGCTTTTCCATCGCCTCGCGGATGGCCTCGGGCGGCATGATGTTCTTGACCTCAACGCGGTTCACCTTGATGCCCCAGGGGTCGGTCGCCTCGTCCAGAATCGCCCGCATCTTGGTGTTTATCACGTCGCGGCTGGTCAGCGTCGTGTCCAAATCCAGCTCTCCGATGATATTGCGGAGGGTCGTCGCCGTCAGGTTCTCTATGGCGAGCATGGGCTTCTCCACCCCGTAGGTGTAGAGCTTGGGGTCGGTTATCTGCATGTAGACGACGCTGTCGATTTTCATCGTGACGTTGTCCTTAGTGATGACCGGCTGTGGCGGGAAGTCCATCACCTGTTCCTTGAGCGACACGTTGTTGGCAATGCTGTCGATGAACGGCACCTTCACGTGAAGCCCCGCCCCCCACGTGGAGGCATAAGTTCCCAGGCGCTCAATGATATAGGCGCGGGACTGGGGACAAACCCTGATGTTCGTGATAATAAGAATCATCACGATTAAAGCCAAAGCAACAATAACGTACAGCGGCATGTTATTCTCCTGAAACGATTAATGTATTTCCTTGTATTTCTTTAATTACACAGTCTCTACCCGCCTCCAGGAGGGAACCGTCCGCCGTAGCGACGGACCATTCCACGCCCTTCAGCCTGACCGTCCCCTTCTCGCCCGGGGTGACAGCCGTGCTGAGCCTGCAACGGGTTCCAATGAGAGCATCGGAGTTCGTCGCCGTTTTCTTTATGTTGAGGAATTTCAAGGCAAAGGGCCGGGTGAAAATCAGCAGCAGGACGGAAAGGAGGACGAACAGCAGGAGCTGGGCCGGAAGCGGGACAGGCAGCATGGCGACAAAAATCATCACGAGGGCCGCCGCCGCAAACCAGACCGTCGTCAACGTCATCGTAAGCGCTTCCACGACGGAGCAGAGAATCATAACGCCAAGCCAGAACCAAGGCAGATAACGCTGCCAGTCCAGCACAGGTATCAAAAGCATGTTTCCATTATATATCGTTCAGCCCGTTTTGTACAGGGAAAAGTTTCGTTTTGCCTTGACCACCCGTAACAATACGTTGAAAATCCGTAAAGACTGTTTTATAATGGACTGCATGAGTGATACTCTTTCCAAGGACGACAAGTCGTCCGCAAAGAACCTGACGATTCTCTTTCTGGGAACATTCCTCCCCATCCTTATCGTAACGATTACGGCCGGAGCAATCCTCTTTTCCCTGTCAACGGCACTTACAAAACGGCATGCCCAGTCAGAGGCAAAAGCCGCAGGCCAGAAGCTCAAGACCGACATATTGGCCTTCATAGACCCGGTGATTGCGGGCTGCGAGGACTTCGCCTCTTTCGCCAGGATCAGGCACGACACCGAGTCCATCGATGACCTCATCCACGCCATCGGCTCCAACCTGCCCTACTCCGCATCCGCATATTACGGAACAAAAATCAGCCGCTTCGAGCAGGGAGGCCTGTACTTCGACAGCACGGACTGGGTTCCCCCCGACGACTGGCAGATGAGCGACGAGCCCTGGTATGCCCCCTGCCTGAGTGCCCGGGGAAAGGTGCTGTTCAACGACCCCGTGTTCGACATCATGACCAAAACGCTCTGCGCGACGGTCGGCAAATCCGTGCCCCTTGGCGATAAGGAGGGCGTTTTCGCCGTGGACCTGCAGCTTTCCGTGCTCACCGGCATCATGAGCTCCATCTCTATTTCCGAGCGCGGCAAGGTCTTCCTCGTGCTCTCCGACGGCACATACCTGACGAACCCCGACGAAAGCAAGGTTTCCGTGGCCAATTACCTTTCAGACTCCGCGCTTTCCTGCCCTGCCTCCGAATACTTTGACGGCACGACAAAGGCCTTCGTGGAAAAAGGCCAGTACTATGCCGTCGTGCCGATCGAAGCCGCCAACTGGTACATCGTGGCAGAAGGCCCCATCAGCGATTTCACGGGCGGGACAGTCTCGATGATTATCATCTTCGGGCTGATTCTTTCCGTCTTCGCGGTGGCCAGCTCCCTGCTGAACATCGGCATGATCAAACGGATGCGGCGCGGCGAGCAGGAGCTGGGCAGGAACATCTACAGCGAGTCCGAAGGGCTCGTGGCCTACTCGCGCGAGACAGCCGAAACGGCGCAGAACCAGAGTGCCGCCGTCAAGGAAATCGTCGCGACGATGGAAGACTGCACGGCCCTGAGCGAGGACATCTCCAGGCAGATTACCGACGTATCCTCCCTTGCCGTCAAGACGAAGGGCGACGTCGCGGACGGCGTGGAGCTCATTGCCGACAACGTAGCACAGCTGCGGGAAATCGCCGAGGCCAACACGATTACGATAGACGGTATCAAGGAACTGGGCGACAAAATCACGAACATCTGGGACATCGTCACCCTGATCAACTCGGTCGCCGACCAGGCAAAAATCATTGCCTTCAACGCGGAGCTTGAGGCTTCAAGCGCGGGCGAGGCGGGCAAGAACTTCCACATCGTCGCGACCGAAATCCGCCGCCTTGCGGACAGCATCATCGATGGAACCAAGGAAATCAAAGAAAAAATCTCAGAGATTGAGAAGAGCTCCGACGGCCTCATCCTGATGAGCGAAAACGGCACGTCAAAGATAGAAAAGGGCGTTGCCAGCGCACGGACGCTCGAAGAGCGCTTCGCAAGCATGAAGAACGCCTCCGAAATCACGGCGGAAAGCGCGGGGAACATTACGTCGATTATCCAGCAGCAGACTTCCGCGACGGAGCAGATTCTCATCACTCTCAAGCAGATTTCCGCCGGGGCCGAAAGCTTCACCCAGGCCACGGCCCATATCTCTGCCGCCTCCGAGTCGCTCAAAGGCATCGCCAAGGGCCTGGGCTGAGGCAGCTGTAAAGGTCCTTATTCATGGAAGATTACTTGATTTCCTGAAGGAAACATGTTATCCTACACTAGATGGGGACGCTTGCAAAATAGCGACCGCCTCCGTTAGCAGGTTTTATGGCCCGCCTGAAGTCTGGTACACTGAGGCGGGCTTTTCTATGCTCTTTTCCTTAGTTAAACAGGAAGGTGAGCAGGTCTACAACAAGTCCGATAATTGCGATGACGAGCATCACTTTCTCATATTTCGGCATAGACAGCCTTCTTCATTCTTGAGAATTCGGAGGCAAGCCGCCAGGGTTTGCAAGCGTCCCTATCAGTATATTAAATCAAATGTCGCCCGACTGCAAGTCCGCCTCAATTCGCGGCGGCCTGGAAGATTTCGTCCCCGTTCGCCTCGAAGAGGGTCCCCTTCCCCGTGCCGTCGGCCAAGGAAGTGAGGGGCCGCTCCCGCCTGCTGTTGGCGAGGATCATCGGTATGCCCGCCCCCGTGGACTTGCGGGCGGCCTGAATCTTGGTCTTAATGCCCCCCGTGCCAAATGAGTTTGTCTTTCCCAGCGTGATGCCCTTGAGCAGCTCGTCTATGCTCGCGACGCTTTCCACCAGGCGGGCATCCGGGTTCTCCTTGGGATTGTCCGTGTACACGCCGTCTATGTCGCTGAACAAAAGCAGCAGATCCGCGCTCCAGAGGATTGCAGTCAGGGCGGACAGGTTGTCGTTGTCACCGATTGAATTTTCCTCGAAGGAAACCGAATCGTTCTCGTTGATGATCGGGACCACCCCTTCGTCAACCAACGTAAAAAGGGTGTTCCGCATGTTGAGCGTATGCTGATAGTCCTCGAAGTCTTCCTTTATAAAGAGCAGCTGGGCCACGTGCAGGGACTGCTTCTTGAAGGCCGCCCGCCACTTGTCCATCAGCTCCACCTGCCCGATCGCCGCGAGGGCCTGCCGGTAATGCTGATCCTTCTTGTGGGCCCAGCCGTCTATGGCGGACGTGCCCGCCACCTGCGCCCCGGAAGAGACGAGGATTATCTGCTTGCCCTTCGCTATCAGGGCAGCGCACTCCTCGGCTATCAGGTTCAGGAAGTCTATGTTTATCTTGCCGTCGGCCTTCGCGAGCGAGTTGCTCCCGAACTTAATCACAATCTTGCGCGAGCCGGCGATTGTCTCCTGTATGGTCATTGTCCCTTTCCTTTCAATCCCCGCAGGCTACTTGAGGACGACGCGGACAAACTTCTTCTTGCCCGCCTTCACGACGAACTCCCCGTCGTCGTCCGCCTGCACCGTCGTGATGACAGCCTTCACGTCGCTGACGGCCTGCCCGTTCACGCTCGCCCCGCCCTGCTGGATCAGGCGGCGGGCATCGGACTTGCTCGCGCACAGC
>CACYDQ010000148.1 GCA_902773215.1 uncultured Spirochaetaceae bacterium
CATCATTGTTGTTGAACAGGCCGAGGGTAGTCAGGGAAGCTTCCGTTTCATTCTCTTGGCACCACAGTGCCTTTTCTGCTGTTTCAAAATACTTCGGGGATTGTATCTTCAAGGCCGTAACCGAATTTTCATGCCATACCGCTACTATATGTGTCATGGCATCCGTCCAGTTGAGGTTTGTGGATGTGTTCCTAAGGGGATATCCTGTCTGAACATTGATGCAAATCTTGCTGCCCTCGCGTGAAAATTCCGGTAGCTGCTCTTGAATTTCACGATCCCTGTACCCTTGCCCGGAGACTCTGAAATTACCGCTTTCTACAAGGGGGTCGATATACTTCTCATACCCTCTGGACCCTGCCTGTTCCCCACCAGCGACATATTCAAGGTGCGCGACAAAATATTCCAGAACTTGCTTGAATGCCATTTTTGTTCTCCCATTCATAAAGCTTCTGATATCATTCTACACTCCCTTCCAAGCAAAATCCAGTGCGTTCAACGCACCGTTTTTGGGCTTTAGGGCGATTTTTTTTAGAAAAAAAACTGGACTTTTGGAATTTCCGCACGTATCGTGCTCTGTATGGATAACCAGAAACTTTTTACGAAATCAGCGTTCAAGATGGCCTTGCACTGCCCCATGCAGGCATATTATTCCCGCAATAAAGAATATGAGAACCAGTCAGCGAATGACGACTTCCTGAAGTCGCTTGCCGAAGGCGGCTTCCAGGTCGGGGCCATCGCGAAAATCTACTGCAACGTGAGCGACGAGAACGACTTGGGAAATCTCCACGGCTATGACGCGCCGCTTGGAAGAACCCGCGAGCTGTTCGGGCAGGACACCGTGAACATAGCGGAAGCCGCGTTCCGGTACGGGAACTGCTTTGTCCGCGCGGACATCATCCAGAAGGACGGCAATAATGTCAACCTCATCGAAGTCAAGGCGAAGTCCTGGGAGACGGGGAAGTCTTTCCTGAACCACGATAGAAATGGCTCCGACAAAATTGACGGAGATATTTGGGAATATGTATACGACGTCGCTTTCCAGAAATGGGTCGTGTCGCATGCCCTCAAGGAGCTGTATCCGGGCCAGCCCTTCACCGTCCGCGCTTTCCTGATGCTCGCCGACAAAACGAAGGTGAACAGCATCCCCAAGCTCAATGCCCTGTTCAGGATAAAAAAGGGCCCGGACGGCAGGACCTGTGCGGAGCCCACCCCGGAGGCACAGGCAATCCTTGCGGAGGAGCATGAGCATGTCATCGTCCCGTTTGATGTGGACAAAGAATGTGACATGATAATAGAAGGCCGGACCGGCGAGCAGATTAAGAAGATGGGCAAAAAATTCGAGGACTTTGTCCAAGAGCAGTCCGAGCACTATGTAAAGAACGAGAAGGTTCACCAGCCGCTGGGGGCTAAATGCTTCAAATGCCCGTTCACGCTGTCGGAGGAGGGAAAGGCAGCCCACAAGAAAAGCGGTTTTGTCGAATGTTGGAAAGAGAAGGCGCGTTTTAGCGACGCTGACTTTGACAGACTGCTGATAAAGGACTTGAATGGCACGGGTCTGACCGGTAAAAACAGTAGAGACAAATGGATAAAAGAAAAAGGCATTTATTTCATATCAGACATTACCGAAGACTTGTATCCATCAAAACCAAGAGATGACCATAAAACAGGTCTTTCTACCAGCGAGAGGAAATGGCTCCACATTGGCAGCGTGAAGCAGGGCAGGAACGAACCGGAAATCCTTAAAGACGAGCTGAAGGCCGAGATGCAGACCTGGAAGTATCCGCTCCACATGATAGACTTCGAGACCACCGCATCAGCGCTGCCCTATCACACGGGCTTGCATCCGTATGAGAACATCGCCTTCCAGTTCTCGCACCATATCATAAAGAAGGACGGAACGATTGAGCACGCAGGGCAGTTTCTGGACATTGACTCCGACGGCTGTCCGAATTTTACCTTCGTTCGTGAACTCAAGAAGCAGCTTGAGCAGGACGACGGCTCTGTATTCCGCTACTCCCACCACGAGAACACGATATTGAACGGAATCCACGATCAGCTTGCGGCTTCCGATGAGAAGGACAAAGACGAGCTCATGGCCTTCATAGAGAGCATAACGCATGGCGGCGAGCGCGACATGATTGACCTGTGCGACATCGTGAAGCGCTTCTACTGGCATCCGTCAATGAAGGGCTCCAACTCCATCAAGCAGGTGCTGCCCGCGGTCCTGCAAAGCAGCAGCTTCCTGCAGGAAAAATACGGAAAGCCCATCTATGGTTCAACGATAAAGAGCCTGAACTACACGGCGGACACGGCAATCGCCCTCCTTACAAAGGACGAGAGCGGCAACGTGCAGAATCCTTACAAGGTCCTGCCGACCCTGGGGGAGATTGAGGATGCCATAATCGAACGGCTTACGAAAGACGGCAATCTGACAAAAGAACAGCTGGCGCAACTGATTGGCAGCATCCAGGATGAGGACGACGGAGGGTTTGAAGAGGACACGAAGATAAACAACGGCGGCCTGCCCCTTGTCGTCTACCGCTACCTGCAGACCTTCCCGCATGACGGGGCCACTGCGGGCGGAGTGCGCGTAAAGACGATTCGCGAAGCTCTCCTCCGTTATTGCGAGCTTGACACCATGGCGATGGTTTTGATTTGGGAATACTTTGCCCACGAATGCGGCATAATTAGCTAAGGGGCTACAGCCGGACATCACGCCCCTGCCCCAGTAATCAGGGCAGGGACGGGTTCAGCGCACAGGGGTTTTCTGTCAGAGTGTCACCACAATCTCTTCAGAAAGCCCCGTCTCCCTTGTCAAGTCAGATTCAGCCTTGTTGTCCTTCACGAACGCAAGGGGGCCAGTTCTATTTTTCCTACAGCCTTGCTATATCCTCGACGGAAAGGCCGGTAATCTGGGAAACCTGTGCTTGTGAAAGCCCCATAGCCAATGC
>CACYDQ010000149.1 GCA_902773215.1 uncultured Spirochaetaceae bacterium
GAGCATCTTCGCCGACAAGCAGTTCGCGGGCCACGCGACGATGATGGACGACATGCGCGAGGTCATCGGCGACGCGCTCGCCAGCCTGGGCTACGACGTGAACACGCTCGATGACGGCGAGCTGGAGGAGGCAAAGAAGCTCATCTCCGACAAGTGGAAGCCCAACCTGGTCAAGTTCGACGCGGAGAGCTTCGGCAAGTCATTCGCGTCCGGCGACTTCTGGCTCTGCCAGGGATACGCCGAGGTCATCTACGGCGAGGTCAGCGAGGACAAGCAGGCGGACATGATAGACTTCTTCATTCCTGCCGAGGGCGGTCCCGCCTACCTGGATTCCCTCTGCATCCTCAAGGACAGCCAGCACTACGCGGCGGCCAATGAGTTCATCAACTTTATCCACAGGCCGGAAATCTACGCGATGTTCCTGGACTACTTCCGCTTCCCCTGCTTTGTCAACCCGTCCGCCCAGCAGTACATGAAGACCACCCCCATGTATGAGGCGAGCGAGATGGACAACTGCACGCTCAAGCTCGACCTGGGGGAGGGGCTGGACAAGTACAACAACGTCTGGCAGGACGTGCGCTTCGCGGACTGACCGCATGGATGACAGCCCCTCCCATAAGGCTGGACTACTTTGACGGCTTGAACCTGTCGTAGCGGAGCGGGGAAATGTCCGCCGGGCAGCTCCCGGTCGCGACAAGCTCCGCGATGTTGTAGGCCGCCGCAGGGCCAAGGCCAAAGCCGTGCCCGGTGAATCCGCACTCCACGTACAGGCCGGGGACTTCGTCGCACTTGCTGACGGTGGCGACCGCGTCCACACCGCAGTCTATGTAGCCGCCCCAGGCGCGGACGACCTTGGCGTTCTTGAGCACGGGAAAGTAGCCCAGGATGCCCCGGCTGGTCGCGCTGACCATGCTGCTGCCGACGAGGGGGTATGCGTCGTTTATGCGGAAGTGCACCTCGTCAAAGCCGTCCGTCCCGCCCATGACGAAGGAGCCATGCTTGGTCTGATGCCCGTAGAAATCCGCCATCGCTGTGCCGAGCATCTGCGGGAACATCACCGGTTCCGCCTCCGTCACCAAGCAGGAGACCGCCTGCTTTTTCATTGGAATCGTGATTCCCGCCGTGGCGAGAATCGGATTGCTCTCAAATCCCGCCGCAACGATGACCGTGTCCGCAAAGAAATCCCCCTCGCTCGTCCGCGCTCCGCATATCTTGCCCCGCTTTGTCAGAAGACCTGAGACAAAGATGCCCGTTAGGAACCTGGCCCCGCGCTCCCGGGCTTTCTTGTAATAGCCGAGCGTCGTCGTGAGGGGGTTGGCGTGGCCGTCTGTCGGGCACCAGCTTGCGCAGAGCACCTCGTCGGAAAGATAGGGGTTTATCTCCTTGACCTCGGCGGCATCTATCATGCGCACGCCGACTCCGCATTTGACGGCGTTCTCGGTCAGGCCGTTCAGGATTGTCCGATGTTGCTCGGTCTTGCCCAGACGCAGGTTGCCCCCCTGGGTATATTCCGTATCTATTCCCAGCTCCTCGCTCAGGCCCGGCCAGATGTTCTTTACGCCCCACATCATCAGGGGGAGCTCCTTGGGATTGCGCCCGCTCTGCCGTACCCCTCCGCCGTTACGGGAGGAACCGCCGTTGCCAATGTAGTCAGAGGCCTCAAGCACCCTGACGCTCAGGCCATGCTTCGCAAGATAGTATGCGGTCGCGTTGCCTACGATGCCAGCCCCGATTACGATTACATCAGATGTATTGTCCATATCTTATCCTCCACAGAATCATCAGCTACAAGACCTCTGCCGCGAGGGTCCTCATCTCCGTCGGCCGGATCGGGCCCCGGCTCGTCGCAGGAGTTATGCTGGCGGGGCTTACCCCCAGCTCGGAGGCGACGATGCCCTTCACCAGACGCGAGCAGGTCTGCCCCTGGCACAATCCCATGCCCGCCCGCAGGTAGCGGCGGATTTCCTGCATGGTGAACATACCGTCATGGACGGCACGGCGTATCTCTCCCCGCGTGATTTCCTCGCAGCGGCAGATAATCATATCGTCGTCATCGTGCGGGACAAACTCGCCGATGTCCCGGTTCCTGTCATTCATCATATCCTGCCTCCTTTATAGAAGCGTGCGGTCATCGCAAAGTCGCTCGGGACTTTCATCGTCAGAAGGTTCGTGTGGTCGAACGCGGGGCTCGTGCGCACCCCGACTATCTCCGCCTCGCACAGGGGCTGCCCGCTCCGTGACAGGGCGGTCCCCCTGTCGCCTTTCTGCGGGAGGGGCAGGAACTCATAGGGCAACGTGATGCTCGAAAAGCCCGGCTCGTAGTCCTCCTGCACAAGGAAGATTGCCTGACCGGAGCAGCTTGCGACGCACATACCGCATCCGGTGCAGCTTCCCCCCGCATCATCCGAAACTGTGGGCAGGGCGGTTATGCAGGAGCCTATCTTGATGCAGTGCTTCCTGCATGCGTCTTGGCAGGGATTGCAGGGAATGTTCTGCGTGCACTCGATGACCGGGTGGATACCCTTCTGCCGTGTCACACCGGGGAATCGCTCAATCTCATCATCAGCGACAAAGCCCCGCGTGAGGAGATTCTGCGAGACCGGGATGCCTTCGTCCGTGGTCGCAATGGCCTTGCCCCTGTTGCCGGGGGCGAACATCCCCTGCCTGAGGCTGTCCAAGTCCTTGGCAAACGCGCTCTCGCCCTCGCTCATCAGGCTTTCTTCGGTGAAGCCCAGCTTGTAGGCAGCCCGGAGCCC
>CACYDQ010000150.1 GCA_902773215.1 uncultured Spirochaetaceae bacterium
GAACATGCTGACCGGACGCTTTGCCCGCGCCACCGGCGAGAACACGCCGACCGCTTCTATGTGGCTCCACATCGGTGCCAACATGGACCAGAGGACTCAGGTCTACATCGGCACGATGACCGCCGCCGCCCTCGGAATCCGCAATGTCGGAACTGAGGAGATCATGACCCTCGAGACTCCGGACAACGCCAACCGCGCCATCGGAACCCTCGATGAGGCCATCAAGAAGATCAACAAGCAGCGCGCCGACCTCGGTGCCTACCAGAACCGCCTTGAGAAGACGGTCCAGGGCTTGGATGTTGCCGCCGAGAACACCCAGAGCAGCGAGTCCAGGATCCGCGATACGGACATGGCCGCCCAGATGGTCGAGTTCACCAAGGACAACGTTCTTTCCCAGGCCGGAACCGCCATGCTCGCGCAGGCGAACCAGTCTTCTCAGAACGTGCTTTCCCTGCTCCGCTAGTCTTAGCGAAGAGGGCAAGTTAGCCTGAAGGGAGAGGCCTCCCGTTGGAAGGAAACTTCTGGCGGGAGGTCTCTCTTTTTTTTTATTTTTTTTGTAACCTCCCGGAGGCTGCGTGTTTGTATGTATAGAATGAAACGAACAAACTCCTTTTGAACCGGCTGCAGGAAGGGCAAACCTGCGGCCGTTTTTTTATTTCGGGGCGGGGCCCCATAGCGGGCATTTGCTTGCGCTCATTGAGCTGTGTGCCAGTCCGCATCAGCTCTTAAATGCGTATGACTCAAATGCAAGCACTAGCCCGCGAATGGGGACACCCCGCGGGAATACGTTCCCATACTGGGCGGCAAGCACCTGCCTGGTCAGGACTGGTTCGTCTTTCCTGCCCCCATCCGGATGCGGGGGTCGATGAATCCGTAGGACAGGTCGCTGACGATTCCCGCGGCGAGGCCTATGGCGACGTAGAACATCGAGATTGCCATGAACACGGAATAATCTTTCACGGCGATGGACTGCACGTAGCTCCTGCCGATGCCGGGCACGGCGAAAATCTGCTCGATAATCATGGAGCCGCCCAGTATGCCGATGAACTCCCCCAGGAAGGATGGCATGAGGGGAACCATCGAATTCCTGAGGGCATGGCGGACGGTCGCCTGCCTGCGGGTCAGGCCCTTGGTGCGGGCGAGCAGCATATACTCGGAGGTCAGCTGCTCGGTGAGCTCCGCACGGATAAGGCGCATATTGCCCGCCACCGGACCGAATGAGAGCGCGAGCACGGGCATTATCGCGGAGTGAATCATCTTCCAGGAGAACCAGTCATTGCCGTCCCCGAAGACGAGGGGGCAGAGGCCGAGCTTGTAGCCGACGAAGTATTGCAGCAGGAACGCGTAGATGAAGGCCGGCACCGAGATGAACAGCATGATGAACACCTGTATTATCTGGTCGGGCCAGCGGTTCTTGTTGACCGCCGCGATGATGCCGAACACCACCCCGAGCGGCACGGAGATAATGACGGAGAGTATGTTGACGTAGAGCGTCGCGGGGAGCTTGCTTCCGATGTATGCCGTCACCGGCTGCAGGAAGGTTCCCATCGAGGTACAGAAGCCCCAGTCCCATTTGGTGAATACGTTCTTCAGGAAGATGCCGTACTGGACCATCAGTGGCTTGTTGTAGCCCCATGCCTCACGCATGTCGCGCAGGGCCTTGTCGTAGCCCCCCGCGACGGACTCGACGGGGTTCGGCAGCAGGCGGATGAGGATGAACAGCATGGTCATGATGACGAACAGGCTCATCAGCATGAGCGCAATCCGCTTGAGCACGTACTTCAGCATCTGTCCCCGTCCTGCCCGCAGCCGGTCATCAGTGGCGTTTCACGTCGGTAATCCTCATGCCGACGTTAACCGGGGTCTTGGGCAAATCTTCCTGATGCTCCTTGGCGACCGAGAAGAACGCCATCACGCCTTTGGTCGCGCGGCTGTTCAGATAGGGGATGTTGCCCTGAATCAGCGTGCCGTTGACGTAGACGTTGTACGAGCTGCCCGTGTCCTCGACCTTTATCGTGTTGAGCGTGTTGTAGCCCTTGTAAATCGCCGGGTGCTCGTAGAAGTAGGCCGTGCCCTTGTCGTTGGGCTCCACCAGGTCAACGTAGTTCTGCCCGTCCCAGGTGTAGAGCGCGTATTCGCCGTCCACGTTTATCTCAAAGCGGATGAAGTCGGACAGGTAGCCGCGCGGGTCGGGCTGGCTGTAGCCGAACACGAATCCGTATGCCGCCTTCTTGTATCCAGACACCTTGCGGAAGTCGCCCTGAATCATGTCGAACTGGCAGATTTCCGGGGTCGTGTAGAAGTAGCCGCAGCGCTGCACGTCGGCAAGCGCGGGGTGGAACCACTTGCTGAACTTCTCCACGTAGTCCACCGTGCCGTCGTCCGCCAGCCCCTGCTTGTCCTTTGCCGCGGAAGCAGCATTGCCATCGAGCCCGTTGGCATCGCCGCTTCCGTTGGTGGAAATTGCGGTGCCGCCGGAAGTCCCGTCGGCCTTGGCGATTTCCTTACCGGTATTATTGGCCTTGCTGGCGGAACCGCTGCCACTGCCGTTGCCGGAACCTGAGCCTGACCCGTTCTTGCCGTTCTGATTGGTCGAGCCGGAGCCCGAGCCAGTGCCCGAGCCGTTCTTGTTGCCGCCGTTCTGAGCGGTCTGGCTTCCAGTGCCACTGCCGGAGCCGCTGCCGGATCCGTTCTTGCCATTCTGGGCCGTCTGATTGCCAGAGCCGGAGCCGTTACCAGAGCCGCTACCGCTACCAGAGCCAGTGCCGGACTTGTTGTTGCCGTTCTGTGCGGTCTGATTACCGCTGCCATTGCCGGAGCCTGAGCCCGACCCGTTCTTGCCGTTCTGCGCGGTCTGATTGCCGGAGCCCGACCCGCTACCTGAGCCTGACCCGTTCTTGCCGTTCTGGTTGGTCGCGGAACCGCTGCCGGAGCTGGAACCCGAGCCTGACTTGTTGTTGCCATTCTGGGCCGTCTGATTGCCAGAGCCGGAGCCGCTACCGCTACCAGAGCCAGTGCCGGACTTGTTGTTGCCGTTCTGTGCGGTCTGGTTGCCACTGCCCGAGCCTGAGCTGCTACCGGATTTGTTGTTTCCGTTCTGTGCGGTCTGGTTGCCGCTGCCCGACCCGCTACCTGAGCCTGAGCCTGACCCGTTCTTGCCGGAGTTCTTGTCATCCTTCTTGGTCGGAGTCGGGTTTGCGTTTCGGGTGCCGTCTATGCTGGACGTGCCGGTAATGCCCGTGTCGTTCCCTTTCTTGCCGGAGCCGCTCTTTCCTGACGTATTGCTGCCGTCCGTGTTCATGGCGACGGCCTTGTCATCATTCTTTGTGTTGCCGTTTCCGCTTGATCCGCTGCCTGTGGAGTCCTTGCCGCCGGAGCCGCTCGCATTGCTGCCTGACCCCTTCTTGCCGGTTCCCTCGCTGCTCTTGTCGTTTGCATTGGGAGCGACGGCGCTTTGTCTGGATCCGTCTTTTTTGGAATCCGTGCTTCCCGTGCCGGCCGCCACGGACGAACTGCCGTCGTCCTTGCCGCTCTTGCCGTCATTGTCGGAAGCCGATTTGCCGGTGCCTTTCATGCGCTCCATGGTGGCAGGAAAGTTCTCCTCGTCGTTCGGCGCATGCTCCTGCTTCTTCGTGTCGTCGTCGCTGGCCTGACCGCTTTTGGATACCAGACCGTCGCCGTCAACGCCCTCGCCGGACGCAAGCCCGTAGGAGTTGCCCGTACCGGCCGGACCGTCCTCGTCAGCGTGGTCAGAGGAGCCGATGCCGTCGGAGCTGACCCGGTCCGCGTCACCTTCCGGACCTTCCGTGCCGTCCGTGGTTACCGTGGAGGAACCGTGCTCATCGTCAGCTATGATGTTTTCTGAATTTTCATCATCTTCAATATCTAATCCTGCCGATTCATCGGATTCGGCGGAACCTATGCCAGACGTTGATTCAAGGGATGAGCCTGATGAAGGAGCAGGCTCATCGGGAGCTGACTTGCAGCCAATCAAAGAGCCAGAAGCCGTGAGCATCAGAAGCACGGCAGTTGAACCTGCGACAATCTTTTTCATAATAACCTCTGTAAAAAAAGCTCAGGAGTTATTATATGGTTTTATTGATTTTTTTACTAGCCCCGTGTTTCCGGGGGTAAGGGAAGGTGGGGTTTGCATCCCCTTCGATTCTCAAAGGGGATGCAAATCTTGTTTCTGCTTTGCTCTGGCTTTACTCCGACAGGGTGAGGGCAGGCGCGACCCCGCCGCTCACGTCGCTGACGTGGCCGAAGTTGTATGCGAATCCCGTCGCGGTGACGGCGAGGGCATAGCAGTCGTTCTGGCTGTAGTAGGGGGAGCGGAGCCAGTACCAGCCGGTGTCCTTGTCGGCCTTGCGGTAGGCCCCCGTCGCGAGGGCAAAGTCGGTCGGGTAGCGGACCCGCTCGTCATCGTCCTCCCTGCATCCCTTGAAACCCCAGTCCTCGTTGGTTATCTCCGCCTCGGACAGGAGGAAAATCCGGTCGTTGGTCGGCTCGCTCGCGTAGCTGTTGGTGCCGGTGCCGTTCCAGCTGCGGCGGGCATCGGAAGTGCTCTCCGCGCTGTTGTCAACCTTGGTAATCGCAATCTTGCCCTTCTGTCCGGACGTGAAGGCCTGGCGCAGGAAATCCCCGTTGAGGAACTCGCGGATCTCGGAGGTCTCGTAGCCGTTCAGCGTCTCGGCGTAGCGGCGGGCGGTCAGGATGTCGTTGGACACCAGGACGGAGCTTCCCGCCATGCGGGTCCACTTGACCGGCTCCACCTTGAAGTAGTAGGTCTTGCCCTTGACGATGGGGCTGCCGTCGCTGAAGCTGTAGCGTCCGCGCGGTGCGGCCTTCACCTTCTGGTACCAGCAGCCGTCGTCGCCGAGGTAATATGTCTCCCCGCCCGCGACCAGGGTCTCGTTCTCGTCAATCGTGACATCCGCTTCCTTGAGCGACTGGGGATAGGTTCCGAACGAGTATTCCCCGGAGGAAACTTCCTTGAGCGCGCCAAGGTCGTCCAGGCTCTCGGCATCCACGGAGGAGGAGGATCCGACGACCTCAGGCTCGTCATCATCGTCGTCCGAGAAATCATAAGCGAAAGCCATGGAAAGCCCGAGCGACAGGGCCAGGCCCGCCGCCACGAAATTCCGTAACTTGAATGAAAATAATGTCCTTGCCATAATATCTCCTATTATATCCTAATATCACAATTTTTCAATCGTTTCGTTCGATTTGGTCGATTTTCCACTTGCCGGCCTGGCGGGTGAAGCTTGAGGCATTGACCTCCAGCACGCGCCCGTCCTGCCCGGTTATCTGCACCATGCCGGTGATGGCGTTGACGGAGCTGACGCGGAAGGAGGTCTCGTCCCAGAAGAAGCGTGTGCCCTCGGGCGGCATGGACCGCTTGGCCTCCTCGTAAATCTTGCTCTCGTAGCTCAGGCAGCAGAGCAGGCGGCCGCACTGGCCGGAAATCTTGGCGGAATTCAGGCTCAGGTTCTGGTCCTTGGCCATCCTGATGCTGACGGAGGGCAGCTTCTCGCTGATGCAGTGGCAGCAGAAGGGGCGGCCGCAGATGCCCAGGCCCCCGGTGATGCGGCTCTCGTCCCTCACGCCTATCTGCCTGAGCTCTATGCGCATCTTGAACACGCTGACCAGGTCCTTGACCAGCTCGCGGAAGTCCACCCGGTTGTCGCTTGAGAAGAAGAAGAGCACCTTGGGCTCGCCGACGAGGAAATGGACGGCGATGAGCTTCATCGCAAGGTCGTGCTTCCTGACCTTCTCGCGGAACACCGCCTCTGCCTCCCTGCACTGCTCCTCCAGCTCCTTCGCGTGCTCCAGGTCCTTGGGGGTCGCCAGGCGGATGACCTCCACCAGGTCGGCGGGCCGTATGCCGACGGGACGCTCGCTCATCCCCAGGTTCCGCGCCAGGTCGCTGCCGTAGCGAGTGGGGAGAAGGACGTAGTCGCCCGGCTTGAGCACAAGCTTCTTGGGCGCGGTCGCGTAGACTGCCTCGCTGGAGTAGTCCAGCTTGAGCCGGTAGAGGGGATGGGGGAAGACGTAGCTGCCCCCCGCGTCCTCATCGTAGCCGTCGTCCTCCGAGTCCTCAAGCTCCCTGAGCTCGGCCTCGTCCTCGTCTGTCTCTGTCTCGAATATGTCAGACATATACAATTCCTTCCAATCAGTTCGTTCTCAGTACGTTCGTTCTTGTCTCAGGTCGCCATCAGATCCACGAGCAGGCCGGAAATCTCCTCTATCCGGGCGAGCATCACGAGCGTGTCCCGGTGGGAAGAGATGAGCCAGCGGGCCATCTCGTCAAGTTTCTGGTTCACCACCTGTATCTGCACGTAGTCGTTCAGCTTCAGGTGCCTCTTGGGGTTCGAGCGGAAGTGCTTCTTCTGGACTCGCTTGAAATTGTACTTGACGATGTAACGCATGAACTGCGTCACTTTCTTGCGGTAGTCGGCGAAGTTCTCCGGGGTCTGCCTGCTTTTCAGCTTGTCAGCGGCTATGTCGGCGGCATCCTTCAGGAAAATCACCGCGTCCGCGCTGTCCATCCCGACGATTTCCTTGGGCAGCCCGGCTTCCTCCAGTTCCCGCTCCTCGTGCGAGCGCTGCAGGGCGGTGACGAAGGAGCTGCGGGAGGTCTTCTTGACTTCTTCCTTCTTCTTGGACCGCAGTTTTTCCTGCGCTCCCTGAAGGCCGGCGAAGTACAGGCCGGTCGGGTTGCTTACGCCGCCGCTTAAGCTGTCCATGTCCATCCGAAGCGGAGCCTCCTATGCGCGGAATGCCTTCGCGCTGATTGCCTTGGCGTTCTGCCACCGCTCGGAGGCCTCGCTGTAGGCGGCGTCATCCTTGAGCGAGATGCAGTGCCCGTCGAATACGACATCCTCGTCCGCCCTGAAGCTGTGCGTCTGTACATCACCCATGACGACGGAGCGGGCGGTCAGGTGGATTCCTTCGGGTGCCCAGATGTCACCGAGCACTATGCCGGAGACCGTCACCGACCGGGCCGTTATGTTGCCGCGTATCCTCGCCTTGTCGCCGACTATGACGGCCCCGCTGCATTCCAGGTTGCCGTCTATATCGCCGTCCACCCGCATGAAGCCTGTTATGCGGACGTTGCCCCGGATTGAGGAGCCTGCGTTCAGGAGGTTGTTGATTGAAGCTTCTTCCGGGCTGAAAATGGACATGGGCTA
>CACYDQ010000151.1 GCA_902773215.1 uncultured Spirochaetaceae bacterium
GGCCGGTAAATCTCTATGAAGCTGACGAGCGCGGGGCAGGGCTGCGAAATCATGATCGTCGGGTTCTCTTTCTTTATCTGCTCCACGTAGCTCTTGGTCGTAAGCTCCGCCCCGAAGGGCACGTCGAACACGGCCCTCACCCCGGCGGACTAGAGCCAGCCGTTCAGCTCCAGGTCCCTGCCCTTGAAGTTGACGGCGACGGCGGGGGCGACGATGGCGACGATCGGGATGCCCGCCTTGAGGTCGTGCAGGAAAGACTGAATGTCGTCGATCCCCTGCCTGGCCCCGTGCACGCACGCGTCGATGCAGGTCCCGCAGCCGATGCAGAGGTCATGGTTGACGGAAACGTGGTCGCCCGAGCCGTTGTTGCACATCTTGACCGGGCAGACGGCTATGCAGCGATGGCAGTTGCAGCACTTGGCCGGGTCAACGTACACGACCGGACGTAGATGCTCAGAGCTGGAATATTCGTTCATAAGGCACGCACCTGCCGGAGAAAAAGAATCGCGGCCCCAAGGCCGCCCTGACAATTATAGCATGTTTCCGGGAAAAATCAACCTTCCCGCCCTAGCGGTACAGGGCGGTCTTGATGTCCTCCAATAACGGAAAAGCTGCCCAAGGTTGGACCCCGGGCCTCAGTTGTTCTGTATATACTCATACATCCCCTCTTTGTCGCCGCTTATCTCGATGTCGCAGGCCGTGAAAAGAAAGTAGTCCGGCTCCAGGTAAAGCCCTGAATCCGTGTTCAGGAACAGGCGGTAGAAATCAAGGGAGGCGAGCCTTGCAAACGCATCGCTCTGCGGCAGCTTGTATTTTTCCATGATATGCTTGGTCATGGCTATCACGCACATACCCTTTGCAACCTGCACTTTCCCCTCGCTCATAACCTCCCCCAGTCTATTTCCTCAAAGCCCTTTATAACCCTGTCCGCGACATCCTGTTTCCCGATGAAGCACTGCCTGCCGAGATTCTCAGGCTCAAGGTTCCTCAAAAGGATTTCCTTTGCCTCGCAGGAACCTACCTCACCGTAAAACTCCTGCCAGTATGTCCTCAGACACAACAAAGTATTGTCATCCGCCGTCGGTCCTATTACCAAATCATAGTCATGGGGAGTTCCTCCACGTTCGCGGCACTTCAAGATGAAGTCCAGCCATTCCATATCTGCCTGCTCAAAATATCTGACATTCAAAGAATTTGCGGCCTCGGTATTGATTTCAATCTTATAAAGGCGTTCGGAGAAAGGACTCTGTTCCCCTCCATTCCCTCTCCGGATCATTGACTCCCGATACTTTTTATGCATCATGCCTATTGCCTGGCTTCTGGACATGGCCATATAGAATCCCCTGCCGAAATCCTTGTTGTTCCGGCCTTTTGAGACATCAATCCTGTCAATCCTGAAGATTGTCCCGTGATACAGAGTTTCAGGAACGGGCTGCGACATAGGCATCTATCTCCTTGGACATTTCCTGTTCCGTCATTGCATCAAACACATCGGGACATTCGGAAATATAATCTAGTATGCGGCATTTCTTATCCAGTAAGAGGAAGTCGCTGACCGAAAGCCCGTGTTCCCGGCGGTATTCCTCCGATGCCACGAACATGATAAAAATCGAATTGTCAATCCGCAAGTCCTTCATGGCTTGTCCTCCGAGCAAACAACGGTAGAGAACCTCGAAAAAGCTCAGCTTTTTCGAGATAACTTTGAAAATGCGATCCTATTCCCCTCCCCCCCTAGCGGTACAGCTGGGTCTTGATGTCCTCAAGAATCAGCAGGTCCTTTATGCCGGTGTCTATCGGCGAGAGGAGGGGGGACTTGCCGTCCAGGAAGTCCACGGCGTTCTGTATCATATTGGCGAAGTAGCGGGTCTTGCCCACGCTGCCCGCCTCGTCGTCGCAGACGAGCGAGTAGAAGCCCGTGTAGAGGGGGGAGTCTTTCCTTCTATATACCTTGAGGTAGGAGTTTCCGATGCAGACCCGCCCCTCCGTGCCGTTCAGCTGTATCTCAAAGCCGAAATATCGGGAACGCCCGCTCATTGTCACCGTTATGTCGGGACAGGACTCCGCCGACCAGTGGGCGGAAAGCTGCCTGACCCCGCCCTTTTCGTCCTTGTACACCCCGGTCAGGACCGGCTGGCCGAGCGAGGGCGGGTCTCCCAGGAAGTACATCACCGCGTCCACAAGGTGGGTCCCGTCGTGGAAGAGGCTGCACGCCCCGGTGGACTCGCCCTTCCTGTCGTAGAGGCAGAGGCTGGAAGAAAGGCTCGCGTAGATGCTCTGGAGCGTGCCGATTTCGGACAGACATTTTTTTGCCCGCTTGTAGTCCTCGGCAAAGCGGCGCTCGTGGTTTATCATGACGGGAACGCCCGCTTCCGTCGAGGCGTTCTTTATGTCCTGGGCCTCGCGGGAGTTCAGGGCGACGGGCTTCTCCAATATGACGAGCTTGGGGCGCGCGGCGATGGCGGCCAGGGCCTCGCTCTTGTGGAAGTCCTCCGGCACGGCGACGGTGATGATGTCCGGGCGGAGCTCCCGGTACATGTCCTCGCTGCGCTGGTAGCTTCTGGCGGCGGGGACGGCCTTGTGCCAGACGGAGAGCTTCTCGATGTCGCTGTCGCAGCCCGCGACGAGCCGTATCCTCCTGTTGTCAAGGAGGGCCATCGTGTGGCTCGCGGGCTGCTCCCTCTTCGGGTCCAGGCCCAGGCTGTAGCCTATCCTGCCGCAGCCGACGAGGGCCGCCGTGTACTGACCGTTCACCGCCATGATCCTTCCGGTCAGGCCTTTTTCTCCAGCCCATCCATGAGGGACTGGTACTTCTGCGCCAGGCGGCGGGACTTGGTTCCCGCAAGGCCCCGGTAGTTGGCCGGATGCTCGAAGAAGGACTCGGGGTTGGCGATTCCGAGCTTCTCCAGCTGGGCGGTTATCTTGGCGAACGCGTCCGTATGGGTCTTGAGCACCTCGAAGAAGGTCCTGCCGGACTTCTCGGCCTCAAGGGTAATCTTGCGGATGACCTCGTGGCCGTCGCTCACGCCCGCCTCGCCAAGAAGGATGTAGGCCGGCTCGGCGAGGACCCCGCCCTTCACCTTTCCGCCCGCGCCGTCCAGGTTGCGGGCCATGGCCTCCTTGTCGGCCTGCAGGCCGGAGACGACCGACTGCATCCTGTCCACGGCCATCGTGAATCCCGCCACGTAGTCCGCGATGAAGCGCTGGCTCGCGGAATTGGTGAGGTCCCTCTGGTGCTCGGAAATCTGGTCCATGTAGAAGGTCAGGACGCGGGGGCTCATCGCCTTCCAGAGCGACTTGACGTGCTCGCTGTTCCAGGGGTTCCGCTTCTGGGGCATGGTGGACGAGCCGACCTGCGTAGACGAGAAGTACTCGAAGACCTCCCCTATCTCGCTCCGCTGCAAGTTGCGCAGGTCGTCCGCGAGGTTCGCGATGATGCCGAAGGCGACGTTCATCTCAAGCAGCAGGCGGAGCAGGTACTCAGGCTCCACGAGCTGGTTGGAGTACTCGGACGGCTCCAGGCCCAGGAAGTGCACGTACTCGGCCTCAAGCTGCTCGGGGTCCTTGACGATCATGCTGGGGCCGTTGTAGGAGCCGACCGGCCCGGCGAGCTTGCCCTTGAGCTGGCGCGAGAGCTCGTCAATGCGGAGGATGGACTTGCCCAGGCGGGAGACGAACTCCGCGACCGACCAGCCGAATGTGATCGGGACGGCGTGCTGCCCGTGCGTGCGCCCCACCTGCGGGGTCTCCGCGTCGCGGTCGGCGATGGCGCAGAGGGATTTCTCCAGCGCGATCAGCGAGGGGAGGACGACCTTCTGCGTCACGTCCCTCATGCGGCAGGACAGGGCGGTGTCCAGGATGTCCACGCTCGTCGCGCCCAGGTGCACGAGGGGGGCGATGTCCGCGCTGACCTTGGTCTTCATCACGTTGACGAGGGCGCGGATGTTGTGCCGGGTTTTCTCCTCCTCTCGGTAGACCTCCTCCGGGTCAATCGCCTCCGCGACGGAGTCAAGCTCCTTCTCTATGGCGGCGGTAAGCCGGCCCCTCAGCTTGAGGTGGGCCTTTACCAGGGCGGACTCGCACCTGGCGCAGCTCTTGATGCCGGCCTCCTCGGAGATGTATCGTGAAAGGCCCTCGAACGCCTTGGCTTCGGAAAGCGAGTAGCGGTGGTCGATGGGCGAAAGGTTGTCGAATATGTTGCGTGTTTCCATGCCCCCAGTATCCGTTAAATAGGAAAAAAAATCAATCCGGCCAGCCGGTTCCGGGGGCGGTCACAAGTCACATCCGGGGGCTTGACAAATTTTGTCTGATGCGTTAGTCTGTCAGCATATACATCAAAGGCGATGCGAACACTTCTTTTTGAAGGAAAAAGAAGGGAGCGTTCACATCGCCTTTTTTTGTCGGCACAAAGGCGTGCGTCAGTTTTCCCCTGCGGGGGGTATTGGCGCGCGCCTTTTTATTTTACAAAAACAGTAAGGAGAAAAAACATGGACGTATCACAAGCGTTTGACTCCCTGAACGCCGAGGTTTGGGGAGTATGGTTCCTGATTGGCGCGGCCCTCGTCTTCTGGATGCAGGCCGGCTTCGCCATGGTGGAGGCGGGATTCACCCGCGCCAAGAACACCGGCAACATCATCATGAAGAACCTGATGGACTTCTGCATCGGTACGGTGATGTGGTTTGTCATCGGAGCGAGCTTCATGCTCAGCTACACCGACCCCGTGACCGGCGAGGTCAGCAAGGGCATCTGGTCATTCCTGGGAAAGCCCGGCTTCAGCGTGTTCACCGAGTACGCGACGTTCGACTTCTCCGGCTTCGTGTTCAACCTGGTCTTCTGCGCGACGACGGCGACAATCGTCTCCGGCGCGATGGCAGAGCGCACCAAGTTCAGCACCTACTGCATCTACTCCGCGATAATCTCCGGATTCATCTACCCGATTGAGGCCCACTGGACCTGGGGCGGCGGATTCCTCGCCGAGTGGGGCTTCCATGACTACGCGGGAAGCGCCTGCATCCACATGGTCGGCGGCATCTGCGCCCTCATCGGTGCGGCCATGCTCGGCCCGCGTCTCGGCAAGTTCAGCCGCGACAAGTCCGGCAAGGTAACCGGCGTGCACGGCTTCCCCGGACACAACATCGCGATGGGCGCGCTCGGCGTGTTCATCCTCTGGCTGGGCTGGTACGGCTTCAACGGTGCGGCCGCGACGGACGTACCCACCCTCGGTTCCGTCTTCCTGACCACGACGGTTGCCCCTGCGGTCGCCACGGTCGTCGCAATGCTCTTCACCTGGATAAAATATGGCAAGCCCGACGTGTCCATGTGCCTCAACGCCTCGCTTGCGGGCCTTGTCGCCATCACCGCCCCCTGTGACGTCACGGACTGCGCGGGCGCGGCGATAATCGGCGCGGTCGGCGGCCTGCTCGTCATCTTCGGCGTATGGCTCCTGGACTACAAGCTGCACATTGACGACCCGGTCGGCGCGGTCGGCGTGCACATGATGAACGGTATCTGGGGAACGATTGCGGTCGGACTCTTCGCGACCAAGACCGCCCCGGGATTCGAGCTTGCGGGAATCGAGGAGGGCGTCTTCTACGGCGGAGGCCTTGCCCAGCTCGGAAAACAGTTCGGGGGTATGTTCATCATCATCGCGTGGACAATCGTCACCATCGTGATAGCCTTCCTTATACTGAAGAAGACAATCGGGCTCCGCGTCACCGCCGAGGAGGAAATCCTGGGACTGGACAAGCTGGAGCACGGCCTTGCCTCAAGCTACGCTGGATTCTCCATCCCCTACACGGCGGAGGAGGTCGAGGAGGCAAAGGAGGCGGGCGTGTCCCTGCCGGGCAACTCCACGGTGTCCGTCGCGGAGGCGATTCCGGTCATCAAGGCTTCCAGCGTGGGCAACAAGCTGTCCGAGGTCATCATCATCACCCGGCAGAACAAGTTCGACGCGCTCAAGAAAGCGCTCAACGCGGTCGGAATCACCGGCATGACCGTCAGCAACGTCATGGGCTGCGGCTACCAGAAAGGCGAGAGCGAGTTCTACCGCGGCGCGCCGGTAGACATCCACCTGCTGCCCAAAATCAAGGTTGAGGTCTTCGTGTCCAAGGTGCCTGTCGCGCACGTCATAGAGGCCGCCCGCAAGGCCCTCTACACCGGCCACATCGGCGACGGAAAGATTTTCGTCCTCGGCGTGGAGGATGTGGTCAAGGTCCGCACGGGCGAGAGCGGCTACGACGCCCTGCAGGACAAAGAGTAAAACAGCAGCTTTCCGGCTTGTTCGCAGTCGCGTGCAAGCCGGTTTTCTTTTGTGAACCAGCTTGTGCACAATCGCATACAAGCTGGTTTTCTTTTGTGTACATAACGATTCCTGTTTGCTGGCGGCGGTCCTGCGTTACCTGCCTTTGTCCGGTTTGTTTTACCAGGTATGAGAACGATATGCAGATTTTCCGTCCTGTTCGCCATTGCCCTTGCGGCATCTTTGTTGCCTGTCTCCTGCGCGGGCAACCGGGGCAGGGAGCCGGAGCCGTCCGGCGGCACTGGCAAGGAGCCCGGAGCGGGCGGGGCTGACGAGATTGGCAGGCAGCCCCTGGGCAGGTCATCCGGCAAGCCCGAGTACACATCCAACACCCTGCTGATGAGCCTGAACGACGGCTTTTACGAGGAGGACGTGTACGCCCTCGCCTCCAAGTATGACATGGAGATTCTGTACCTGTACCAGAATTTCAATATGTGCGCCGCCAAGCTGCCCCGCGACTATTCCGACGCGGAGTTCAAGGTGCTTTTCAAGCAGCTTGAGAAGGAGCCGATCGTCCTCTCCGCAGAGCGCGACGGCATTATGTACCTGTACGATTCCGGCCCCGGCCCGAAGTGAAACTGAATCAGGGGCCCGTCAGCTGCGGCGGGCTTCCCGCTTCCGCTCGTACATCTTTTTGTCGGCGGCAGTCAGCAGCCCCTTCAGGGTCTTGAACTCCTTCCGGTAGCGCTCGTAGCCGATGCTCAGCGATATCGTGTAGGGCAGGGACTTTTCCGCGCACTTCTTGGCGACCGCGACCTTGAGCATGGTGCAGAAGCCCTCCGCCTGCTCGTCGGACCAGAACATGCCCCCCAGGACGAACTCGTCCCCGCCGAAGCGGCAGAGCATGCACTTGTCGGCGTACTTGGCGCAGGCCTCGCGCAGGGCCTCCGCCGTCACC
>CACYDQ010000152.1 GCA_902773215.1 uncultured Spirochaetaceae bacterium
CTTGTTCAAGAAGAAAAACGAAGGCGGGCTGATGGACGCAATCCGCTGCGACCAGTCCGACTACCTCATCTGG
Organism: uncultured Spirochaetaceae bacterium; assembly: GCA_902773215.1. GTDB lineage: Bacteria > Spirochaetota > Spirochaetia > Treponematales > Treponemataceae > Treponema_D. Next base: position 74 of record CACYDQ010000152.1, read on the forward strand.
AAATGGCGGCCGAAAGGCATGGAGGTGAACTCCACCAAGAAGGAGAACGCCATCCGCTACGGCTCCTCGCTCAACGTGAAGGACGGCGAGGTGGCGGTGTTCGTGTATCACCAGAAGGACGGTACGCAGCAGGACTTTATCGAAGGCCCCTACAACGACACGATAAAGACGGCGAACTTCCCGGTTCTCTCGTCAATCGTGGGGCTTGCGTTCGGCGGCGGCACGCCCTTCCAGGCGGAGGTCTACTACATCAACCTGGCGGGGCTCATCCAGGTTCCATTTGCTGTGCCGTATTTCGACATGTTCGACCCGCGCGTCCCGGAATTCCCCATCCAGATGGCGGTGCGCGGCTCGTTCGCAATCGGCATACCGGACTACAGGCAGTTCATCAAGCTGCACCGCCTGACGGACTTCAACATCGACGCATTCAAGAAGCAGATTAAGGACTCGTTCATAAAGTACGTCAAGGCCGTGGTCACGAACATCCCGGACGGCAGCTACGGCGGCGCGCCCGTGCCCGTCGTCCAGATGGAGCGCAGGATTCTGCAGGTGAACGACATCGTGCAGCAGTACGTGGAGCCCAAGCTGACGGGCGTGTACGGGGTCGCGCTCAAGGACTTCAACATCTCCGAGCTTGACATCGACAAGACCTGCGACGGCTACCTCAAGGTCAAGGAGCTGACGGCGGACTACACCGCGGCGCAGCTCAAGACCCAGCAGGACATCAACATCTCGAACATGCAGCAGACCAACCAGCTGCAGATGGATCAGCTTGCCGAAAGCCAGCGCATTCAGATGCAGAACATGGAGGAGACCATGCGCATCCAGCGCGAGGAGGCGCAGTTCGCGCAGCACAAGGCGACCGAGATGAACGCCTATGCCGCAAAGCTCGGCACCGAGCAGCAGAATATTGGCGCGTTCTCTGTGGGCAAGCAGGCTGAGGTCGGCGTCGCGGCGGCGGAGGCGATGGGCAAGCAGGCCGCCTCCGGCGCGGGCAACATCAACCTTGGCGGCGGTGGCGGCGGCGTGAACCCCGGCGCGATGATGGCGAACATGGCGATGGGGCAGGCCGTGGGCATGGGCGCTGCTATGCCGGGGATGCCCGGACAGGTGCCCCCGCAGACACCGCCGCCGGCACCGGGTGCGGCAGCTCCTGCGGCCGTGTACAATGTCGCCGTGAACGGCGCGACGACGGGGCCGTTCTCCGTCGCGCAGCTTGGACAGATGGCACAGGCAGGGCAGCTGACCGCGCAGTCGCTCGTCTGGTCGGCGGGCATGGCAGGATGGACGGCGGCAGGGAGCGTGCCGGAGCTTGCGGCCTTGTTTGCGCCCCCTGCGGCTCCTGTTCCCCCAGCCCCGCCTGTGCCACCGGCTCCGCCCTCACCGCCGCCGGTTCAGTAAGGGGAGGAAATCATGCAGGTTACCAAAGAGAACTTTTTTTCCATGGACAGGCTGGTCGAGTTCGGCATGGGCATGGCGATGAGCCAGCAGATTGTGCAGAACATGAACAACATGATGGCTTCCATGCGCCAGATGCCGCAGATGCAGGTGTACGCGCAGCCGCTGTATGTGCAGCCCGTCATGCAGCAGGGCATGCCCATGCAGCCGGCCTACCGCCAGTACGCGGGGCAGCCTGAGGCTGTGCAGCAGGTGCAGGGCAAGCAGGAGGCATTGCCCCCGCCGCCGCCCCTGCCGGAAGTGTACTATGTGGCGCAGGACGGAAGGCAGGCGGGCCCCTACAGCGGCACGGAGATTGCCCGGCTCGTCGCGGAAAAGCGGGTGTCGGCGCAGACCCCCGTGTGGAAGCCCGGCCTTGCGGAATGGAAGACCGCCGCCGACTTTGCGGAGCTGGTCGCGCTCATCGCGCTGGTCCCTCCGTCCGTTGGACCGGCCGTTGGCCCGTCCGTTGGACCGGCCGTTGGCCCGTCCGTTGGGGCGGCCTCTGGCCCGTCTGTCCCTGCCGCTGTTCCGGCGGGAACCCAAACAACAACAACCCCTGTGGAGGTGAAATCATGAAGCTGAAGACTGTTTCCGCGCTTGTTTCCGTGGGCATCGCTGCCCTTGCGGGCTACGGCGTGTATGCCGCCAACGCCTCGGAGGAGCAGAAGTGGATTATGCTGGGCGTTTCCGCAGCGACCTTCCTTGTCTTGCTCGTGGGCGGCTTCGGCATACGCTACGCCGACCGGGGCGGCAGCAACATCACGATTCTGTCCGTCCTGTTCACGGTCGCGGCCATCATCGTCAACGTCGTCGCGAGCCTGGGGGCATTCCACCTTGCGCCCTATGTCATCGCGAGCGGCGTAATCGTCCTGCTCTACGTCGGCATCGTGAGCGCGATGGCGAAAGCCCTGAACTGAGCAGGCCGGCTGCGGGGTGTAATCCGCCCACCGAGAGTTCCCGCTACGGAAACTCTCGGGCCGGGAGCACCCCCAGCCCGCGTGGCGGCAGGCTGTGTCCGGGGCAGCCGGAAAGATTGACAGATGGGCTTGCTTTGTTCTATTATGTTTCATCATGCCGGATGGAAAATCTGTTTTTGATTCGATAAACGCCCTCGTCGGCTATGGTCTGGTGACCGGGCTGATAGAAAAAGAGGATGTCATATATAGCAAGAACCGCCTGCTGGAGCTGTTCCGGCTGGACGGCTTTGAGACCGATGAGCAGGCCGCCGCCCTGCCGTCCGTGGAGCTCTCTGACCTTGAGGGCATACTGAAGGATCTGCTCGACTATGCCGCGGGCAAGGGGCTGTTCGCTGATGACGGGGTGGTCTACCGCGACCTCTTTGATACCAAGATTATGTCCTGCCTTGTCCCCCGGCCCTCTTTCGTGGAGGCGGAATTCCTCCGCCGCTTCAGGACGTCCGCCAAGGACGCGACCGACTGGTTCTACAAGTTCAGCCAGGACACCGACTACATCCGCCGCTACCGGATTTGCAAGGACGTACGCTGGAAGACCAAGACCGAGTACGGCGACATCGACATGACGATAAACCTCTCCAAGCCGGAGAAGGATCCCAAGGCGATTGCCGCCGCCCGCACTGCTCCCCAGGGGGGCTACCCCAAGTGCCTGCTGTGCAAGGAGAACGTCGGCTATGCGGGCCGGGTGAACCACGCCGCCCGCCAGACCCACCGGATTATCCCCCTCCGCCTGAACGGGAAGGAGTGGGGTTTCCAGTATTCGCCCTACGTCTACTACAACGAGCACTGCATCGTGTTCAGCTTTGAGCATACGCCCATGGCAATCAGCCACGAGACCTTCGCAAGCCTCTTTGACTTCGTAAAGCTCTTTCCCCATTACATCATCGGGAGCAACGCCGACCTGCCGATTGTCGGCGGGTCCATCCTGACGCACGACCACTTCCAGGGGGGCTGCTACGAGTTCCCGATGGCGCGGGCTGACTACGAGGAGACTTTCAGCATCTCGGGTTTTGACGACGTGAAGTGCGGCATCATCAAGTGGCCCTTGTCGGTCATACGGCTGACCGGGAGTTGCAGCGAGCGTCTCGTCCAGCTGGCCGACAAAATCCTATTCAAATGGCGGGGCTACAGCGACAAGGATGCCTTCGTCTTCGCGGAGACGGACGGCGAGAAGCACAACACGATAACCCCGATAGCACGCAAGCGGAACGGCCTCTACGAGCTGGACCTGGTCCTGCGCAACAACATCACGACCGAGGAGCATCCGCTCGGGGTTTTCCATCCCCATGCGGACAAGCACCACATAAAGAAGGAGAACATCGGCCTGATCGAGGTGATGGGGCTTGCCGTCCTGCCCGCCCGGCTCAAGAAGGAGCTCTCTGACCTGGCCGTCGCAATCGTGAACGGCAGGGACATTGCGGGCGACCCGGAGCTGGGCAAGCACGCCGTGTGGGTGAGGGACATCATTGCCCGGCACGGCACGCTGACCCGGGAGAACGTGGGGCAGGTGCTCAAGGACGAGACGGGTCTTGTCTTTGCCCAGGTCCTGGAGGATGCCGGGGTCTACAAACGGACGGAGGCGGGTAGGACAGCCTTCAGGAAATTCATCAAATCATTCGCGTAAATCGCATATATAAGGAAGAACTGTATGTCAAACTTGCAGGTACCAAGCGGTTACAAGCCGCTTTTGAACGAGAAGGAAACGGAGCATGCCATCGTGCTCATCAAGGAATTTTTCCAGCTGTCGCTTTCCACCGAGCTGAGCCTTACCCGCGTCACGGCCCCTCTCTTCGTGCGGTCGGGGCTGGGAATCAACGATGACCTGAACGGCGTGGAGCGGCCCGTCCGCTTCCCGGTCAAGGATATGGGCGAGCAGCAGCTGGAGATTGTCCACTCGCTTGCCAAGTGGAAGCGGCTCAAGATTGCCGAGATGGGCCTGCCCCGGGGCTTCGGCATCTACACTGACATGAACGCCATCCGCGCGGACGAGGACCTGGACAACCTGCATTCGCTCTATGTGGATCAGTGGGACTGGGAAATCCGCATTGACGAGCGGGACAGGACGGTGATGTTCCTCAAGGAGACTGTCGCCAAGCTCTATTCCTGCCTCAAGCAGACGGAGTTCTATATCTTTGACAACTACGAGCACATTGAGCCCATCCTGCCCGAGCACATCACGTTTGTGTTTGCCGATGATTTGCAGCGGGAGTTCCCGGACAAGACGCCGAAGGAGCGGGAGCAGATCGTCACCAAGAAGTACGGGGCCGTGTTCCTGATTGGTATTGGCGGCAAGCTTCCTGACGGCAGCATACATGACGGCCGCGCCCCGGACTATGACGACTGGATTACCGAGAGCGGCGACGGCCACAGGGGCCTGAACGGCGACATTCTGGTCTGGAACCCCGTGCTCCAGTCCGCGATGGAGCTTTCTTCCATGGGAATCCGCGTCAGCCCCGAGTCGCTCACGGCCCAGCTTGCCGAGCGCGGCTGCCCGGAGCGGGCGCAGCTGGACTTCCACAAGAAACTGCTCTCCGGCGAGCTGCCTCAGACCCTGGGCGGCGGAATCGGCCAGAGCCGCCTGTGCATGTACTTCCTGCGCAAGGCCCACATCGGCGAGATTCAGGTGAGCACCTGGCCCGACGAGATGCGGACCCGCTGTGCCGGGGCAGGTATCCGGCTGCTATAGCGGAAATCGTTGCAGATTCCGATATTATCATATATAATAGGTGATGAATGTCGGAACGGGGGTGACGATTTTAGATGGAGAAACTGGACGATAAAGGGACAGTCGGTGACTGCCAGCTGCTCATGCAATGCTGTGCGCTCATGCACAAGTCTCTGGTACGGGAAGAGAGCATAAGCTGCGTCCTTTCTCTCCTTGGAAGTAAGCTGGAAGCCAGCAGGATAGGATTGTTCGTTCTGGGGGATCCTGAGGTCATCTACCGGGTCTACGATTGGAGCCGGGAAAACGGTTTCGCCAGTCTGGGGACTTCCGATGTCTTCCTGGAAGGGGAGGCCGCCAGCTACAGCTGTTCCATCTCCGAGGCCTATCTCTACGATGAGGCTGATGTCCTTTTCTTTGAACGGAAGCTGCTCGCCGATTACGGTGTCATACTGGAGAACGAGGCGAAGTCCATGCTCGTGCTTCCCCTGGAATACGGCGGGCAGGTCAAGGGATTCATCGAGGCTGAGAATGTCGCTGTTACTGCCGTCCATGAGTTCCAGTCATCTTTGATTTACCTGCCGTTCATAGTCCTTGCCCCTGTATTCCGCAGGATGGAGAATGAGGCCCTCCGCAAAGAGAGCGGGATCTTGTCTGAGAACAAGATTCTCTATGAGCTGACGATGGAGAACGCTAAGCTCCTCGCCTTTGAGACTGACCTCGAGAGGAGCGTGACCGTCGTGGTGGATTCCCCCTATTCCCGGCGATTCATGAGGGATTCGGGCTTCCCCAAGGTCATGCAGGATCCCGTCCACATTTTGTCATCTCACATGGACTCCGAGGGAAAGAAGCTCTTCACCTCCATACTGGCGGAAGTCAGCAACGGGCGCAAGGAGGCTTTCTGCACCGTGCGCTTCTACAAGAAGGCAGGGGAGGAGCCTACCTACATAAAAGTGAGCATGTACGGCATTCCCGGTACGAACGGGAAGGTCGGCAAAATTTATACGATGTTCCAGGATGTGAGCGACTACCTCAAGAGCGAGGAGTTGCTGCGGGCGGAGAACGAGCGGGCAAGCGAGCTCAAAAAGCGTGAGGACGAGCTTTCTGTCCTCAAGAACAAGGAGCTGGAGCTTTTGCAGAAGCACAAGGCCGCCCTTGACTCCCTGGAGTTTATCCTGTGGGAGATAGATCTGTACGCCGGAACTACCGTACCCATAGATTCGCCCTTCTTTGAGCGTTGCCGCAAGATTTACGGGCTTCCCAAGGACAACACCGAGGTTTCCCACTATCTGTACGGGCTTATGGACGAAGAAGACCAGATACGCGTCAAGAAAATGTTCACCGTCCTCAGGCAGGGGCGGCTGTTCAAGATGGACATCAGGATTCCCCTGGGCAAGGACGGGACCGAGCGCGTCATGCGCATCTCGGCGACTCCTTCCAAGAGTTCCGCCGGGGACTGGGACAGCGCGGTCGCGACCTCCTACGACATAACCGATCAGGTGGTCAAGACAGGCGACTACGAGCAGGAGCTCGCCTATTTCCATCTGTCGCGTACGAGCGGCATACTGATGTCGGCGCACGTGAACCTGTCGATGAACAGCTTCCTGGAGAGTACGCCCGAGATAGACCCCTCTGCCCGGGCAATGTCCTATGACGAGATGGTTTGGCGGGGAAACGGTTTTGCCGGGGTGCTTGCAGATGGAAGGTCCGGCACGGAGATATTCGACAGGTCCAACCTTCTCAAGGAGTGGACATCCGGCAGGACAAAGTTCTCGTATGTCATGCGCTTCCGGGGGCAGAAGCAGGTGCAGTGGGTCAAGACCGATTTCCGCCTGCAGGAGAATCCCAACACCAAGGATATAGAGTTTTTCTGCTACGTCACCGACGTGACCAAGGACGAACTTATGTCCCGCCTGCTGAACAGGCTGGGTGACGTCATCTATGAGTTCATCGCCGTCATAAACCCGGACGAGCGGTCAGTCTGCTTCATCGGCTCCCCGGACTACAGTGACTTGGAGTACATCGATTACAATACGCATGTAGCCATGTTGTTCGAGCGGAATATCCTTCCCGTCTCTGATAATCCTTCATTCGAACCGTATAAGATTGAGAACATTCAGAAGGAGCTCGCCGCGGATTCCCATTACTCCGACATCATCCCGTGGAGGAGTGAGGGCGGAGAGACCCTTCGCAAGATGCTTCAGTACTTCTATCTGGATCCCGCCAAGGAGTACATTCTCTGCTGCGTCACCGACGTGACCGAGCAGTACCGGCAGGAGCAGATTCGCCTGCAGGAAGTCGAGGACGCTCTCAGACGGGCTGATGTCGCCAACCGGGCAAAGAGCGAGTTCGTGTCGCGCATAAGCCATGACATCCGAACCCCGATTGGAGCGGTCCTGAACCTGACCCAGTTCGCCGAGGAGGACATGGACCGGAAGGACAAGCTCGCGGACGACCTTGCCAAGATAAAGACCTCCGGCCGCTTCCTCCTGTCGCTGATAAACGATGTACTGGACATTTCCAAGATAGATTCGGGCAAGATAGAGCTGGTCCCGGAGGCCTGTTCCTACGACGGTTTCATTGAGGAAATAAGCAATCTGCTGGAGTCCATGTGCTGTGACAAGGGCCTGGACTGCGTCATAAACGCCGCACCCCCGCTGGAGAAAGCCTTTCTGGCGGACAAGGTGCGCCTGAACCAAGTTACGTTGAACCTGCTGTCGAATTCCGTCAAGTATACTCCCGCAGGGGGGGCGGTCAGTTTCTTCGTTGATCAGGAGCGGCTTTCAGGCGGAATGGTTGCGATGCACATCTGCGTTGCCGACAACGGAATCGGCATGACCCAGGAGTTCCAGCGGAAGATGTTTGATGAGTTCACGCAGGACAGCAAGAATCCCCTGCGCGACAAGACGACGCCGGGAACGGGTCTGGGCCTTTCCATCGTGAACAAGATGGTGCAGCTGATGGGCGGTCAGATCAAGGTCTTCAGCAAGGTGGGGAAGGGCAGTTCCTTCCTGGTCAGCATACCGATGAAGGTCGCCGATGAGCGGGACATCAAGAACATCGCGAAGAAAAAGACTGCCGCTGAGGACGCGGCGATTGAGGCGACAATCCTGCTCGCTGAAGACAACCTGATAAACAAGGAAATCGCCGAGCGTATCTTTACCAAGATGGGCGTGACCGTGGA
>CACYDQ010000153.1 GCA_902773215.1 uncultured Spirochaetaceae bacterium
ATACTGATTAAATCGCTTTCGTAATAATGCACATAGTGCCCGCAATTTAGAGTAATGATTTTCGCGTTACATTGCTCTGCAAAGTCCCGCTCGTGTTCAATTCAGTTTGGTGACACCTGTTTTCCGTTGGAAACAAACATCAGGGCGGGACATTCAATCTTTCCTGCATTTTCCAAAACGGCTTCCGCTTCTTTGTATTCATATAAGCAACTTTTTGTCACTAAAATCAGATTTTAGTATTGACAAGTCACTGTTTATGCCATATATTATAGTTAGGTGACAAAACGTTACTAATATGAACAGGAGCTTAAAATTTATGATTTTAGATAGAATTAATTCGCCATCAGATTTAAAGAAACTTTCAGTTTCAGAGCTTCCAGCAGTGGCCCAGGAAATCCGCGAGGGACTTTTTAACCGTCTTACAAAAATCGGCGGTCATTTTGGCCCTAACTTTGGCTTTGTGGAAGCAACGATCGCCCTGCACTATGTTTTTGATTCTCCAAAAGACAAATTCGTTTTTGACGTTTCCCATCAGTCTTATGCCCACAAAATGCTCACAGGACGAAAAGCCGGATACTTTGACGACAGCCGTTTTTCAGAAGACTCCGGCTACACAAACCCTGACGAAAGCGAACACGACTTTTTCAATATCGGGCACACTTCAACTTCAATTGCGTTGGCTTTGGGTCTTGCAAAAGGCCGCGACATCTTAGGCGATAAAGAAAATATCATTGCGGTTATAGGCGACGGTTCCCTTTCCGGCGGAGAGGCTATGGAGGCCCTCAGCGTAGCAGGCAGCGAGCTGAACTCAAATTTTATTGTCGTAGTGAACGACAACGAGCAGGCAATCGCAGAAACTCACGGAGGTATCTACAAGAATCTTAAAGCCCTCCGCGATTCTAACGGCAAGGCAGAAAACAACTGGTTCACAGCATTCGGACTTGATTATATTTATGAGGAAAACGGAAACGACATTGCCTCTTTAATCAAGGTTTTTGAAAAGGTCCGTGATTCAAATCATCCGGTTGTGGTTCACATTCACACTCAGAAAGGAAAAGGCTACGAACTTGCGGAAAAGGACAAAGAGGGCTGGCACTGGTGTGTACCATTTGACCGGGAGACAGGAAAGCCTACAGTAAGTTTTGGAAGTGGCGAATCTTATCTTGGAATGACAAGCCAATACATAGTAGAAAAAGCAAAAAAAGATAAGGATTTTATTGTGGTAACTCCTGCCATGCCTATGTCTGTGGGGCTTGGTCCAAAGGAACGCGAGGCTCTTGGCAATCAGTACATCGACACCGGTATTGCGGAAGAAGCGGCCGTTGCAATCGCATCTGGAATCGCCCGCCGCGGTGCAAAACCTCTTGTCGTTACAAACATGACTTTCTTGCAGAGGGCTTACGATCAGATTTCCCAGGACGTGTGCATCAACAAAACGCCTGTCACAATGCTTATGAACTACACTTCTTTCGACGGACTTACCGATGTAACTCATTTGGGCATCTTCGGTCTTGCGGCCTTCACTAACATTCCAAACCTTGTGGTGCTATGCCCTTCAAGCGCGGAAGAATACATTTCCATGCTGGACTGGAGCCTTGACCAGAAAGAAAATCCGGTTTTGATTCTGATTCCTGGAAATGAAGTTACGCACCGGCCTGCAGACAAGGACTACAGCAGATTGAATCGTTTTAAGCTTGAAGAAAAAGGCGAAAAGCTTGCAGTAATTGCCCTTGGAGATTTTTTCCAGAAGGGGCAGAAACTTACGGCGGCAATAAAAGAGAAATGCGGATTTACGCCAAGCCTTATAAATCCTCGTTTTGCTTCGGGTCTGGACAAAGAATTGCTTTCAAGCCTCGAAAAAGACCATCAGCTTGTAATCACTCTTGAGGACGGCATTCTTGAAGGCGGATTCGGACAAAAAATCGCTTCTTTCTACGGGGCTGGCAAGATGCTTGTTAAAAATTACGGCCTTGAAAAACAATTCTACGACCGCTACGAGCCTGAAGAGCTTTTGCGTGACTGCGGCATGACGGCAGAGCAGATTGTAAAAGACATTAAGTCACTTTTGTAGGAAATCAGGAGGAATACTATGGCAGAAAAAATCACACAGACAGCAGGACGGGCACAGCTTGGGGAATTTGCTCCAATGTTTGCCCACCTGAACGACGATGTTCTCTTCGGCGAAGTGTGGAACGAAAGCGCAATCGATGTGAAAACAAAATGCATCATCACAGTGGTGTCACTCATGGCAAGCGGAATCACAGATTCTTCACTCAGCTACCACTTGCAGAACGCAAAGGCCCATGGAGTTACAAAAGCAGAAATCGCCGCAATCATCACCCATGCCACGATGTACACGGGCTGGCCAAAAGGCTGGGCGGTTTTCCGTCTGGCAAAGGACAGCTGGTTCAGCCACCTCGCGCTGGAAATCCCTGGCGAAGACGGAAACACAAGCTGGTGTGAGCCGGTGAATGAAGAAGATTACGGGCAATTGAATTGAAGAGTGTTTCGTTCAAAAACATTTACGGAGAATACTTTATGAAAAAGCTTATTCTTTCTCTTTTAATCGGAGGTCTTGTTGTGACAGGGCTTTCTGCAAAGGAGCCTTCCAGAATGGTCAAACTAAACTCCGGCTATGAAATGCCTGCGCTCGGTTTGGGGACCTGGACTCTAACCGGAGAGACCTGCGAAAATGCCGTTTATGCAGCCCTCAAATCTGGTTACCGGCTTGTTGACACAGCAAAATATTATGGCAACGAAAGCGAAGTCGGGAAGGCTGTTGCCCGGGCCATTTCAGACGGAATCTGTAAGCGGGAAGAAATCTTCATCACCACGAAACTCCTTCCATGGTCACGTAATCCCGGCAGAGACATAGAAGACTCCCTGCAGAAACTTGGCCTTTCATATATCGACCTCTGTCTTTTGCATCAGCACGGTTCCGCATCGGGCGATGATGCGGTTTACAGGGCAATGATCCGTGCAGTTAAAGAAGGCAAGATTCACTCTGTCGGTATCTCAAATTTTTATACGGAGAAAAGCGTAAGCCATTTTGTAAATGATTTCGAAATTCCTCCAGCTGTCATACAAAACGAAAATCACCTCAAATATCAAAACAATACCCTAAGGGACTGGGCATCAAAAAAAGGAATCTACATAGAAAGCTATTATCCTTTCGGCGGACGGGGTCACACTAAAGAGCATCTGAAAAATCCGCAGGTCCTGGAAATGGCAGGGAAACACAATAAGACTGCCGCTCAAATCATCGTCCGCTGGCATCTGCAGGCAGGATACATCGCAATTCCCGGAAGCTCAAATCCTGCTCACATTGAAGAAAACTTTGATGTCTGGGACTTCCAGCTGACAGATTCCGAAATGAAAGAACTCACAAAACTGAACACTGGAAAGCGGTACGAAAACTGGTAAACAACAAGGACATCTCAGAAAGGCTTACTGCTTGTTCCTGAATCCCTTTTTCCAGCAGTGGCGTTGCAAGTCCGATTCTAAAAAGAGTTGGACCTGCCGTCCTGCCCTTCATATACGCAACCGGAATACGCACGCCGAAGGCCCCATGCTCCCCCTGAATCATAACAAGGGAAGTTTTTCCGCAGACGTTTATCCAACAATCCAGCTTTTCTGCGCGGCACTGAATATCTTGTCATCGCTTTTCAACCCGCCGATTAAGAGCGGGGAAGCCGGATCGTGATTCCTCATGTTTTCCAAGACAAGACCGGGATCCGCATTCGCATAGCAGTAGCGGCACAGGTGCCCGCAGGAATTGTAGGCCCCGATATCTCCGTTCAGGAAACAGGAACATTCTTTCCGTGCGGAATTCTTTTTTGGAATCCTGAGGCTTTTGCCAAGAGCGTTTTCAAGAACCGCGACAGTCTGGCAGCCGGAACAGTCCGCCCCGAACCGCTCCAGGTCCTTTCCTTCGGCGCAAGGACGGAGCGTCATCCCGTATTTCGCGGCAATTTCGACGAAGGCTTTCCCGAGCCGCAACCGCTCTTCCCCGGCCACCTCGCGTGCCTCGGGGAAATTCCGCCTGACCTTCGGATACAAATCAATGAAGCTGATTACGGCGGTCCTTGTCGCTCCGCAAAGCCTGCGCGCGATATTTTCGAATGCCCTGAGATGGTACGCAAGCGTATATTTCTCAGAAACAAAGACAGGGTCATAGCGCCAGCCTACTTTCTCCGATCCGAGCCGCTTCCCAAGCTCCACGATGGCATCCGCGGCATCAGCCTTCTCAGGTACGTTCGGCTCAATCTCCCTGCCATACGGCGTGAGCGAGACATACCACCACTGGTTATATTTTGAAAGCTCATCCTGGAGCTCCCGGTTTTTCAGAACTGGCAGGGGATTTTTGGTGCAGAAAGTAATCAAATCAACGATCCGGGGATTCAGCTCATAACGAGAAACTGACGAAGGATAAAAGGGATTCCTGACCATCACATACCCTTCTTTGAGCCTGTTCAAAAGCCACTGAGAATAAAAAGCCGGAATGTCCGTCCTCTGTCCCGTCTGAATTATCATTCTTAATCCAAAAGCAGCCTATAGATTCCGCTCATTATTCTACCTGAAAAAGTGAAAAAAGACAAGAAAAAACGGGCAGGACAAAAAAAAGGAATCAGATGACAAAAAGGCGGGAACTTTTGAAACCCTGGCAAAACTAGCGGAAGCCCTAGAGGTTGAGCCTTACGAGCTTCTCCTGCCCCAGAATGCTGCGGTGAACTTTGACAGCCGAAAAACAAAGCTTCTCATGAAGCAGCTTCGCAGGAACGTCGCCGAGACGATGGACACCATTGAGAATTTCCTTGCATCCGATTGAATCTCAGTAGCCTACAACAAGCCTCGTTACAAACCTCTTCTTGGTTTGTATGTGAAAAGATCAGTTTCGGTACGGATAAAAAGCGGGAAGAAGTACACAGGAAAACCTTAGCAACAGGCCCCGGCAAAACCAACCAGCTGCCCCCGCAGATTAATTGCGCTGAATGCTCTTGACAAGTAAACTTTGCACGTGTATGATGCGGTCATGCACAGTAAACTTGGCACAAAGAACAGGTCACGGGGGGCTTCCGTGAACCTGCAGCGGCTCAGGCGCTTCACGCTGACTATTTCATTGCTGGCCTTTCCAGCA
>CACYDQ010000154.1 GCA_902773215.1 uncultured Spirochaetaceae bacterium
CCAGACGATTGACGCGAAGTTCAACCGCTTGGTGGAGCTGAGCAACGGGATGGACACAAAGATTGCCGAGCTTACGGCTCAGAGCGATAACCTCGTCAACATGCAGTCCATGGTCAGCAATTTTCAGGATTCACTGGAGAAAATTCAGAAACGCTATGACCGCATAGAGACCAAGGGGCAGACGATTGACAATGTCGCTAAAACCGTTGATCTGACACAGGGCAGGATAGCGGATTTGGAGAAGCGCCTCTTGAGCTGCAACAAGCAGGTTGACAGGTTGCCCGATGAAATCCAGAAGATGCAGGAGAACGTGAAATTCATCACGTCCAACAGCGAGCGGGTTGACGACGTTGCCGCCAAGATAGACTCCCTGCAGGGCGTTATCGACAAAGCGAACGAGAAGATAGACGAGTTCGATTCGACACGGGAGGAGATGGACAGGCTCTATAGCCGTATCGAGGAGATTTCTAAGGATGCGGACAATCAGCTGGATGCCCTGCATGATATTGTCAGGGAGATGGGCAAGAAGGAGTCTTCCATAGGTTCTGCCTCCAAGCCGACTCCGAACCAGAGGGATCGTGTGATTGAGCTGAAGCGGAAGGGCTGGTCTGTCAGCGAGATTGCGCAGACGCTGAAGATTCAGGAGGGAATGGTGAGCCTTATCCTTGAGCTGGGGAATGGCAGCTCAAGCTCGGATATAGACGAGGACGATGACCTTTCCTCCAGAAGGAGGCGGAGAAGTTAGCGGGAGAGCAGGCAGACGCAGTAGGCTTTGATTGCAAGGCCGGAGCCTACCGCGTCCAGCCCCTCATTCGTCTTTGCCTTTACGAAAACCTGCTTATCGCTGACCTCGAGAATAGCGGCAACGGAGTCTATGACTTTCTGCCTCCAGGGCAGGAACTTGGGACGCTCGAATTCCACGACGCAGTCCAAGTTTACCAGTGACCAGCCCTCTTTCCGTACGTCTTCCCATACTTTTTTCAGCAATACGGCAGAGTCCGCATCCTTCCACTTTTCGTCTTCTGGCGGGAAATAAGAGCCTATGTCTCCCAGTCCGCTTGCCCCGAGCAGGGCATCGGTGATAGCATGGAGCAGCACGTCCGCATCGGAGTGTCCCAGTTCGCCTTTGTCTGCGGGAATCTCGACTCCACCGAGCAGGAATCGTCTCCCCTCCACGAGCCTGTGCAGGTCAGTTCCCATTCCTATGCGGGTTTCTTTCTGTTCTGAATCGTTTTGACTCGCTGAACCTTCTGAGGTCGGAAGGTCAGTTGGATATGTGATTTTCTTGTTCACGATGTCGCCTTCTACGATGTGTACTTTTCTGCCGTCTGTCAGCTCCGGGTAGGAGTCCCAGACCTGGGTATCATCGGTGAAGTCCAGCCCCTCTTGGTGTGCTTTCTCATGGCAGAGGATGAAAGGTGCAAGCTGGAATCCCTGCGGTGTCTGGACGGCGGCTATGTTCTTGCGGATTAAGTGCCGCGCGATTGTTGCATCAGAAGCGATTTCTTTTTGTGTGTCCACGGCTGGGATTGCCGGAACTGCCGCCCCGTAGTTCTGGGCCGTGGAAATGCAGTCCAGAACGATTCTCTTCGTTACATAGGGGCGGGCCGCATCGTGGACAAGGACTACTCCTCCGGCCTGTGGGTACTGTTCTTTCAGGAATTCGAGGGCGTTATAAATAGAATTCTGCCTGCTGTTTCCGCCTTCGATGAATCTTATATCAAGATTTTTTTTAGCGAGGAGGCTTTCCAGCTCTTTATCTGTTGACAGGGCTACCCGTGCATCCCTTTCCCCACCTCTAGGCACGGTGACAAAAACCGCAGTGAAGGGCGATGCGTTCAGGAAAGCCCTGAGCGATGTTGACAGGACTGTACCGCCACCAAGTGGCAGGTACTCCTTTTTACCTCTTTGTCCCATCCTGCTGGAGGAACCCGCGGCTGTCAATATAAGAAAAAGGGACATCTATTCGTCGCTTTCGTCCGAATCATCCCCGTCATCGCTGTCTTCTTCATCCTCATCTTCTTCGGAATCAGAATCAGCTATGCGACCTGTTTCCTCGCCGAACTCCTCATCGTCATCGTCATTGAAATCATAGCTGTTGGTTTTTTTCTCGATTTTTGCTCCTAATGGTTCAAGTTTTGCATGGAGCAAGGTCTCCACTTCTTTGCCGCTTTTGCCGAGCGCATAGGAGAGTTCGTCTTCAAGGAGCTTCTTTGCGTTTTCGTAGAGCTTGCGCTCCATTGCGGGAAGCTCCTTAATCTTGGATCTGTGGTAGAGGCAGCGGACAATAGCCGCTATGTCCTCGACCGAGCCGGAATGCAGGAGATCTATGTTCTGCTGGTAACGAACCTTCCAATCGGAGATTGGAGGCTCGAATTCTTTGCCGAGCAGTTCGATAGCCTTCTCTGCCTGCTCCTTGCCAACAACGCTGCGAATTCCCATACTCTGGGCGTTCTCGACAGGAACCATTATGTTCATATCTGAGACCGGTATGTGAATTTTATAGTAGTAGACTTCTTTACCCTTGAAATCTTTCTTGAAGATGTCAATAACTTCCCCGACGCCCTGGCTCGGGTATACAACAATCTGCTTTATGGAAAATTCAGTCTTAGGTTTCGACATACAAACCTATTATAGCACGTTCTTCTAGAAAAATCAATGTCGGACTTTCCTTTCATATCTCAAAAAAATTATACTTTTTTGTGGGTTTCGGCATGTACGCGATTGACAAACCTGGAATGAATTCATTATACTGTCTTAGTTTATCTTGTGGTATTGACTTGTTTGCCATCGGTAAGGCCGACGGGGCTTACTTCAATACCGGGCAAGGAAAGGAGTTTTTGGTTATGAAAAAAGGTATTCATCCTGAATACAAGGATTGTAAGATTGTCTGCGTTTGTGGCAATGTGATTGAGACTCGCTCCACCGTTTCCCCGGAAATCCGCGTGGAAATTTGTTCTGTCTGCCACCCCTTCTACACCGGAAAGCAGAAGCTCGTTGATACGGCTGGACGCATCGACCGCTTTAACAAGCGTTACGGTGTCAAGAAGGCCGAGAGCAAGTAATCCTTCGAGGAGTTTTCCTTTTTGGACGAAGGCTGGCTGCGTGGCCGGCCTTTTTATGGCGCTTTAGCTCAGCAGGATTAGAGCAACTGCCTTCTAAGCAGTGGGTCGGCGGTTCGAGTCCGCCATGCGTCAACTGGCGTGAAATCCTTGCGTGGCAAGCATTTGCGCCGCCCTAC
>CACYDQ010000155.1 GCA_902773215.1 uncultured Spirochaetaceae bacterium
CTCCCTGCCTGATGGCGAGCTCTGCGAACTCCTGCTAAAGATTATGAAGGAACAGGATCTTCTCGGCGAGCACGACATCAAATGGATGTTCATCGTGGAGGAATGATGACCGAACTGGCATTGCAGCGTCTTAAGGCCGCCGGCTGGACATCCGGACGGAAGGCTGACATCTCGCAGATAGAGGAAGCCTACGCTGAGGCGGGAATGCAAATCCCGGACAAATTGCGGGAGTTCTTTGAGGAGTTCGGGTTTTTGCGGCTGACGTTTGACATTCGGCATACCGAGCCAGAGCGGCACACGCTGGACCCGCGCAGGCTCTTCCTGAATTACCCCAACGCGGCGAGTCTCGCGGACCTGTTCGCTGACTACGGGATTTTCGGCACAGCGAACCCCGTCGGATTCGCATTTCGGGGAAATATGGAGCTGTTCTTCCATGACGACGGCAACTTCTACCTGTATATGCCGTGCTGCCAGCTTGTTCGGGAGAGAAAGTCAGGTGCAGATTTGGTGGCGGCATTGTGCGGCGACGAGGCTGCGAAGTCGGCTTGGGAGCGGCTGGCTTATTAGAAGAGGACGTTATGGCAACCCGTTTTGAAAACATCACAATGATAGGCCGCCTGTGCTACATCTTCATGTGCATTGAGCGTTACCTCCTTGCCATCTACCCCGACCGCGACTGGACGCTCGTCGCCCGGAAGATGTGGCAGTGTCCGGCGGCCGACAAATGGTGGGGTTCTGAATGGAGTGGATATTATCGTATAACACCTGAGAGTATTATAAAATTCAAATATGATGACGATGGTCATTGGAACCCAATCACCCGCGAGGAATATGAACAGGCCGCCGCGCTGTACGCAGGTCTTACGGACGGCAAGCCGGAAGACGAGATATGCCATGTTCTTAGGATTCCGTTCGATATGTTCAACGCTTGCGACGGTCACGACTACAACAATGAGGCGGCAGAAGAAATAACCATCAGTGCAATCGGTGAAATCGAGGGCATACTGAAAGTGCACGATATTCCCCTGCCGGACCTTTCTCTCGTTGCCGAATACGTCCCGAAGTGGGACGGGGACGGGGAGCTTTTTGACCGCTGGGGTATGCCCACGTTGGGCACGGAAAAACTTTCCATTATATTGAACGGAGGAAAATCGGAATGAAGCTTGAAGGAACAAAAGAGGAGCGCGTTGCCGCCGCCGTGGACTTTTTGAATGAGCGGCGCTCGTTCGCATATAACCGCGACAAAATCGCCGGGGTCTACCACAAGGCTGGCATTCCGTTCACCGATGCCGCCGACAAGTTCTTTGCCGAATGGCACGGCGTGCTTGTCGGCGATGTATGGTACAAGGAAGAAAAGGAAGGCGACCATTTCCACAAGAAGGGCGAGAAGTACCAGTTGGATTTCTATATGTCCCTGTTCGACAGGGAGGAGGAAATCAGGCGGAACTACTGGTACGAGCCGGTTGACGCAAACGAGAGCGACGACGACCTCGCGCCCGACTTCCCCGCCCTCATAAGGAAGCACTACGGCGCGGACACCGTTCCAGTGGGCGAGGGTGGCTACTATTACCAGGGCGTCATCTACATCACGGGCGACGGCAGGCTCCTCATCTACCACCCGGACTACGACGAAGACCTTCCCTGGGAATACGGAAGCCTCACCGAACTGATGTCCGGCGAGTTGCGAAGCCCCGGGCTTGACTTCATAGAAAAGATTGTCGCGCGGATGGAATTCTCCGGAACGCTGGAGGAGCGGTGCCTCGCGGTCGTGAAATTCGCGCGGACGCACGGCGGGTTCGCCTCGTGCCGCCTCTTCAGGCTGTACCACGTCCGGCTGGACCTTGACGGAATGCCCGATGACCCCGCACTCTCTGACGGGGAGCTGAGCGAAATGCTGCTCCAAAGGCTGATGAAAAAGCACCGCAAGGACGAAAGCTTCTGGGATATTGCGCCTGATGTAATCTGGCAGGTGGCGGAATAGGGGAAAAACGGAATGAAGCTTGAAGGAACGACCATACAGGAGGTTAACTTATGAATTTTATTCAGAAAATTGAGATTTTTGAGAATGAAAAGCATCGCGCTGACAAAGAATTCGATTCTCCGCTGAAGATTGCACTTCTTGTGTTTGGGCTTCCGGGGCTTGTGATGCTTTTGATTATGTGCCTGATTCTCCCTTCCAAAATCGAGTATGTTGCAAAAGGCGAACCTGTAAAGGCGGAGCTGATTTCCGTTTCCGACAAAGGTTCCAGGTTTTCTTTTTATTACAATGAA
>CACYDQ010000156.1 GCA_902773215.1 uncultured Spirochaetaceae bacterium
AGTCTTGATGTAAGCCTCTATGTCCTTGTCGCGGTCAGCGCTCGCGGTCTTGATGGCATCGCTCACGTTGACGCTCTCTATTCCGTCGAGCGTAAGTCCGGCAGCCTCAACCTCGTCCTTCAAGGCCTTTATCTCGCCTTCCGTCCAAAGTTCGCCGGGCATCTTGTCATAGAGGGTCGTGATAATCCCCTTCACATAGGCGGTCTGGCGTATCTGCTGCAAGGTCACGGTATCAAACTTTGATCCGTACCATCTCATTGTCATTTTCATGTCAAATTTCTCCTAAAACTCATTTCTTTGCAATACGTATGATATGTATGAAGGACACCCCTAAAGACCCGCCTTTCAGCGGATCTTAGGGAGTACCGTCCGAAGCCCTAGCCTGCCACGCCGAAAATCATGTTCGGGATGAAAAGCACAAGCTTGGGACAGAACACAAGGATCGCAAGCTCAATCAGAATAGCGAGGAAGAACGGGAGGCTCTCCTTCGTGTATTCCTCCGGCGGACAATTTATGATTCCGCAGACCGTGTAAAGCGCGGATCCGATCGGCGGGGTCATAACCCCCAGGGTAACGATCGTGGCCATCAGGACGCCGAAGTGCACCGGATCCATTCCGACGCTTGTCACCATCGGAAGGAAAATTGGAGTCAGCAGCAGGAAGTTGACGTTGCTGTCCACGAACATTCCCGTGATGAAGAGGAAGCCCAGCATGATCAGCGTAAGGAGCTGCGGGTTTTCGGTTATCCCGAAGATAAACGAGCTGAGCGCGGCGGGAAGCTTCACCCATGTTATAGCGTAGCTGAAGGGACCGGACATGGCTATGATCAGCATTATCGCGCCGTTGTCCTTGAGCGTCGTTACCAGGGCTTCCTTGAAATTCTGCCAGTTCAGCTTTTTGTAGACAAACTTTCCGACTATCAGGGCATATACGACGGCGAAGGCTCCTGACTCAGAAGGCGTGAACACACCGAAGCGGATTCCTACGATGAGGATTATCGGGAACAGCAGCGCCCATACCGAAACCTTCAGGTTGTCGATGATTTCTTTTATGGAAAGCTTAGGGGCGTCCGTCGCAGGAGGGTCAAACTTCCTGATCCGGCTCGTTATGGTCGTCGTTCCCATCAGGAACACCATCATCAGGATTCCGGGTATGATTCCGGCGGCAAAAAGGCGGCCTATTGAAACCTCACCGACAAAGCCGAATATTATGAGCCCCAGGCTGGGGGGTATGGTCGCAGTGATCAGGGCCGTAAGGCAGTTGACAGAACAGATGTAGCCCTTCGTATAGCCCCGCTTGAGCATCTCAGGGGCAAGTATCCTCGTTTCCATGGCGGCATCAGCAGTCGCGGATCCGGAGACACCTCCCATCAGGGTTGACATGACAACGGAAATCTGTGCGGTGCCACCGTACATCCTGCGCGTCAGAAGGCGGGCAAGGCTCAGCAGCTGGTCCGTTATTCCCGACACGTTCATCAGGTTTCCGGCAAAGATGAAGAACGGAACCGCCAGGAAGGCGAACGACTGGCTCTGAAGCACGATCATCTGGGTCGCGGCCTCGAACGGCAGCATCGGCTGGCTCAAGAAGAATGCGAAGCCGGCTATGCCGATTACGAAGGCGATCGGCATCCCCATCATAAGAAAGACGACAAAACAAATCAGCAAAAGGCTCATTTGGACTCCTCCTTCTTGACGAAGCAATCTTTTATCTTAAGAGCCGTCGAGATTGACATAGAGAATGTCGCGACGACAAGGCTCAGGCTTACGAGCGAATACGGAATGGGCATGGACTGGTAAGTACGCAGCCTCTCACTCCAGGCAAGGCGGCATCCATATATGCAGATGACGACGCATACAACCAGGATTATCAGATAAACCACAACCAGAACAGCCTTCTGCAAGGCTTTAGGAAAATAACGCGTGACCAGATCAATTCCGATCAGCTGGCCGCTGCGCCATGCGACATCAGCGCCCAAAAAGGCAGTCCAGGCAAGCAGAAGCATGGCAAGGTCGATGTTCCATGACATGGAAACCCGCAAAAAGCGGAGAATGGCCGATGCGAAGACGAGCGTCACCAGAAGGATGAACCCCACCCCGCAGACGGCGACCTCCAGCTTGCAGCAGCAATCGTAAATCTTCTTTATTGTTTTCATAATTCCCTATCCGTATCTTCATGCCCTTTCAGGCGCAGGAAAAGGCCGGCCCGGGCAGGAGTCCATCCAGGCCGGCCCCATATAAAGACGGCGGATCCGGCCAGAGACGCAAAGCCGGTCCACCGCAGCTACCCAAAGCGGGTGACTTACTGTCCAAGCTCCTTGAAGAGCCTGTCCTTCAAGCCAGCGGAGAAGCCCAGGTCGTTGTTGACGTACATCGGCTCAATCGCTTTCTTGAACTCATCGATATCGACGTCGCGAATCGTGACGCCATTCTTCTTCATGTTCTCATAGTAGCCGGACTCTTCATCCTGGATTATCTGCCCGTATTCAACCGCAGCTTCGCGCACAGTCTTCGTGAACAGCTCCTTGTCGCTCGCGGAGAGGCTGTTGTAGAACGAAGCGGAGCAGACGAAAGCCGACTGGAGCATATAGTGCTTGGTCATCGCCACGTTCTTGACGACCTCGTATATGCGGCTTCCGTCAGCCGTCGCAACCTGGACCTCGCAGCCGTCAAGGGTTTTCTGCTGAATTCCGGGGAATACCTCGCCCCAGGAAATTCCGATATTGGCAAAACCGAAGTACTTGGCAAGGTTGTTTCCGATTGCATTTCCAAAACCACGGATGCGAAGTCCCTTCAAGTCAGAAACATGCTCAACCGGAGTCGTCGTGTAGAAGCAGCGGAACCCGTTGTACATGTTCGTCAGGTAGATGATTCCTTCCTTCTCAAGAGCGGCAGACCACTCCTTGAACAACGGCGTGTCAGGGAGCTTCTTCAAAGCTGCCGGGTCAGTCAGGATATACGGAGCCATCAGGATGTTCAGGTCAGGCAGCTTGAACTGGCTCGCAAGGCGTCCGGGGTCGCTCGGCACGACCAGGTTGATTCCCATCTTGGCCTGGGTGACAAGGGCATCCGTGTCACCAGAGAGCGCGCCCGCGACCTGCACCGTGGCATCAAAGCGTCCGGAGGCGTTCAGACGGTCGGCAACAGCCTGCATCATGCGGCTCTGACCTGTCGTAGCGGCCTCGGTACCTGCAAACGTGACAGAAATCTTCTTTGCCTCTGCGGCTGAAGATCCGCTTCCTGAGGAAGCCTGACCTGCATCACCTTTCTTCGAACATGACGGAAGAAGCATCCCAAACAGCAGGGCCAAGCCCGCAGCACAAACTATCGATCTTTTCATAACAGTCCTCCCTTGTTGACTGACATACTGATATGTTAGTCCAAGAAAATGCAGCTGTCAAGAAAAATTTTTCATTTTTTGGTTTTTTTATCTACTAGCCGTCTATTAGTTATCTATTTTCTTGACAGAAGCAAAAAGCAATGCTAACATATCAGTAGGAGGGAGCGTGTTACACTCTGGATAAAATGGATAAAACAGATTCAAGTGTTCAGTCGGCGGTCTATACCGCGCTCAAGAACAGCATCATGTCCCTGCAAATGAAACCCGGCAGCGTCATCAGCACCCAGAAGATA
>CACYDQ010000157.1 GCA_902773215.1 uncultured Spirochaetaceae bacterium
AGCTGCCATCCGCCCGCAGGCAGGGGGAGCGACACGTAGTCCGGCCCCACCGCCTCCAAAAGCGTATCCTGCTTTATCATGTTCTGAACTTTCAGCGCGTACATCCGCCAGCCCTCTTTCTTTTCCGCCGGAGGCAGGTAGCGGTCGGGCAGGGCTTCCACCCGGTCATCGTATGCCTTCCGCGCCTGGGGAACGAGGGAGGCATACTCGGCCTCCCGCCGCTTCCTGAGGGAGTCCGCGCGGGCAAAGACCTTCTCCGCCTCGTCCGCGACAAGCTCCGGCCCCAGCTGGGCGGAAAGCTCGTAAGGCGAGGAGGACTCCCCGCTCACGGTCACGTCCGCGTCATCCGGGCAAAAGTAGAAGCCCTTCCCGTAGGGCCGGTGCGACACCTTGTACAGCTCGTCGATGAAGGGGGCGGCCTCCTCCCCGGATATCTTGCCGTCAAGCGCGTCCAGTGCCTTGCGGTAGGCGCGGGTAATCAGGGCGACGTAGTAGACGCTCTTCATCCTGCCCTCGATTTTCAGGCTGTCCACCCCGGCTTTCTTGAACTGGCCCAGGCTGTCCACCATGCACAAATCCTTGGACGAGAGGACGGCGGTAAAATGCTCGCCCTCATAGACCGGGAACGTCTCGTCGGGGCGTTTCTTTTCCCGCAGGACAAGGGCCCCCGTCTCCGCGAGGAACTTGGCCCCCGCCTTGTCCAGCCAGCCCCGGTTCAGCAAAAGGTCGTAGTCCCAGCGGCAGGTGTGCGAGCAGAAGCCCTCCTGCGCGCTCCTCCCGTTCAGGTAGGCGCTCATCAGGCAGCGGCCCGAGTAGGCGATGCACATGGCACCGTGGACAAAGCACTCCAGCTCCATGTCGGGAACAGCGTCCTTTATCTCGGCTATCTCTTTCAGGCTCGCCTCCCGCCCCATCACGATGCGGGAGAAGCCCAGCGACTTATAGACTTTGACGGCCTCGCGGTTCATGCAGGAGGCCTGGGTGGAAAGGTGCAGGGCGGCATGGGGGAATTCCTTCTGCAACAGGGAGACGATTCCCAAATCCTGCACGATGAAAGCGTCAATCGGGTAGTGCCTGAAGTAGGGAAGCTCCTCCCTGAGCCTGTCCAGCTCGCCGTTGTGGAAGGAGATGTTCAGGGCGCAGTGGAGCTTCCGGCCCGGGTATGCCGCCTTTATCGCGGCGACCTCCTCGTACTCATCCCCGTAGAAGTTGTCGGCCTTGACCCGCAGGGAAAAGTTCTTGAGCCCGATGTAGGCCGCATCCGCCCCGTAGGCGTAACAGCAGCGGAGCTTCTCGACGTTGCCGGCAGGGGAAAGCAGCTCCATCTTATGCCTGCGGGACCGGCTCGCCAGCCCCGCCTTCCGCCGGGGAGTCCTCAGGCAGGAGAATGAAATCCGGCTTTTTGGCCCCGCATATCGGGCATACCCAGCTGTCGTCAATGTCCTCGAACGCTGTTCCCGGGGCTATCTCCAGCTCGCTGTCACCCTGCTCAGGATCATAGACATACCCGCATATATTGCACTTGTATTTTTTCTTCTCGTTCATAAAAAGCAACCCTGCCGATATCATAACACTCGGCGGGGGAATTTACAAGGGCAGGGGTACGACACTTGCCAAGCGCTGGTAAATGGGTTAGATTCTCAGTATGGAAGGAAGATACGACATCGTGATAATCGGGGCGGGCCCCGCGGGGATGGAGGCCGCGATAACGGCGAAAATCCGGAACAAGAGGATTCTTCTGGCCGGGAACGGCCCGGCAGGTGGCAGCGGCAAGGTCGGCAAGGCACATCAGGTGCAGAACTATCTGGGACTGCCGGATATCGGCGGGGAGGAAATGCAGTCCCGCTTCATGGCGCACCTGGAACAAATGGGAATTGCCATAACGCCAGGCAAGGTCGCCTCGGTCTATCCGATGGGGGACTACTTCTCCCTCCAGCTGGGAGAGGACATCATCGAATCCCGCGCGGTCATCCTTGCCTGCGGGGTCAACTTCGGTACGCCCCTCCCCGGCGAGACGGAATTCCTGGGGCGCGGGGTCAGCTACTGCGCCACCTGCGACGCGGCCCTCTACAAGGGCAAGAGCGCGATTGTCGTCGCCTGGTCCCCGGACGAGGAGAAGGAGGCGGCCTTTCTTGCCGAGAAAGCGGCGAAGGTCATCTACCTGCCCCAGTACAAGGGAGAAATCGCTTTCAGTGCGGAGAACATAGAAGTCTTGCAGGACAAGCCCCGGGCCGTGGAAGGAAAGATGAAAGCGGAGCGGCTCGTCTGCGAGGGCGGAAGCTACAGCGCGGACGGGATTTTCTTCCTGCGGGAGGCCGTCGCCCCGGACAGGCTCATACCCGGCCTGGAGACGGACGGCAAGCACGTCAGGACCGACAGGCGGATGGCAACGAACGTCAAAGGCTGCTTTGCCTGCGGGGACATCACTGGTACGCCCTACCAGTACATCAAGGCGGCAGGGGAAGGCAACGTCGCCGCCCTGTCCGCAGTGGAATACCTGTCATAACGAACAGAGGCCTCCGGCAGGAGGCCTCTCGTCCTCCCGAAACAACCTACTCCTTCACGGAACCGCTCGTAAGGCCTGCGACAATCTGCTTCTGTGCGAGCGCATAGAAGATGACGACAGGAACCAGCGACAGCGTCAGGTAGGCAAGAACCTGTGACCAGTCCGTCGAATACTGCCCCTGATACTGCATGACACCGAGCGGCAGGGTATATTTCTTCTGATCGTTCAGGATAAGCAGCGGCAGAAGGAACTGGTTCCAGCTGCCGACCAGCGAGAGAACCGAAATCGTCGTGATAATCGGCTTTGACAGAGGGATTACCATTCTGACCAGGAAGCCGAGTTTTCCGCAGCCGTCGATTGTCGCCGCTTCTTCCAGCTCCATCGGAATCTGCGCAAAGAAGCTCCGCGTCAGCATCGTGTTGAACGCAAGGCCGAACGCCGCCTGCGGAAGCATGACTCCCAGATAGGTATCAATCAGCCCGATCTTTCGCATCTGCAGGTACATCGGAAGAATCGCGACAGCAAGCGGGAACAGGAGACCGAGCAGGAAATAATTGTAAAAAAACTCCCGGCCCCAGAATTTGATACGCGCAAAGGTAAATCCAGTCAGGCAGCAGAGAATGACGGCGAACACGACGGACCCTGCCATGATTATCAGCGAATTTGCAAGA
Source organism: uncultured Spirochaetaceae bacterium (assembly GCA_902773215.1). GTDB lineage: Bacteria > Spirochaetota > Spirochaetia > Treponematales > Treponemataceae > Treponema_D. The sequence goes on from CACYDQ010000157.1 coordinate 3,178, forward strand.
TTCGCAAAATAGGAAGACGTCACCGGATTCAGAATCTTCGCGAATGTCCCGAGCTGAAACTCTTTCGGAAAGCCGAACGGATTGCCGCGAATGCCGCCGGTCGTCTTAAAGCCGCCCCAGAGCATGACCCACAGCGGAAACACCGTATAAAAGGCGGTTATAGCAAGAAAGAGCATCTTTATCGTTTTATACAAGGCATTTGTATTCGTTTTATTCATTCTGCCCCTCACTCACCTTTATTGATAAGTTTCTGATACACTGCATTGAACGTAACGCAGATGACAAAAATGACGATAGCCGCCGCGCTTCCGTAGCCCATCTGCGAACGGGTGAAGCCGAACTTATACAGGTAGGTAACCATCGTTTCGGCTGCATTGGCCGAATGGCCCTGGCCCATTGCCCATATAATATCAAAGGTCTGGAGCGAACCGACGATGCAGAAGAACATCGTGACGACAATCGTCGGAAGAAGCAGCGGAAGAATGATGAACACATTCAGCTGGAGCGGGGAGGCGCCGTCAATTGCCGCCGCCTCGCGGATATCGTCGGAAATGCCCTGCAATCCTGCAATATACAGGATCATGTACAAACCGAAATACTTCCAGGTAATGACGACGAATATCGCCGTAAAAACCGTTTCCGGACGCCCGAGGAACGCAAAGTCCGTCCCCTCGGGAAAGAAGGACGCAAAAAACGAATTGCCCAGACCGTACTGCGGATGATAGATAAAGTTCCAGACCGTACCGGCAACGACTTCCGAAACGACATAAGGAATGAAATAGACTGTCCGCAGCGCAACATTCACCCGGGTTTTGGAATAAATGTTGAGCGCAAGGAGAAGCGCTATCGGAAGCTCAATGACAAGCGAAAAGATAATGATTTTGACGTTGTTAAAAAACGCACTCCAGAATACCGGATCCGTCAGGATATCCTTAAAATTGCCCAAGGCAAGAAATTTTGTCTTACGTCCTGCGTTGGGACCAAAGAGCGGGCCCATTCCGTTCCATTTGAAAAGGCTGTAAAAGGCAGCCCTGAAAACGGGAAACACGACAAAGAACGAGAAGAGGACGAGCGGCACTATCAGGAATGCCATGGCAATCAAAAAATTTTGCTTTTTATTAACTAACATAATACCTTCCTCGGCGGGTAAAAAAATGGAATCCCTAAAAAAGGAGGTGTTTTTTAGGAATTCCATAGCATTAAGAATGAAGAGGCCGTTTCAAAGGTTCAGACGGACTTTTGAAACTGGCCAAATCCACATCTGATCTAATCGTTATTTGTTTGCTTCCCAAGACTTCTGGATCTTGTCACAAGCCTGCTGCGGGGTCATCTTGCCATCATTGGCGATGATAGCTGCGGTAGCATCCTTGATGTCCTCG
>CACYDQ010000158.1 GCA_902773215.1 uncultured Spirochaetaceae bacterium
CGATAGACACAAGACATGTGACGACGCCCCGTATGGCGGAGGGGCCGGGCAGCTGTTGTTGCCGGAACCCCTCGGAAGGGCTTTGGACAGCGTGGAGGCTTACAGGAGGGGAAAGCACGTTGTGTACGTGACCCCCGGCGGGAAGCCTTTCACACAGGAGAAGGCCCTTGAGTACAGCCGGATGGACGAGCTTGTCCTGGTCTGCGGGAGATATGAAGGTATCGACCAGCGGATCATCGATTACTACGTTGATGAGGAAATCTCCATCGGGGATTACGTCATGTCGAGCGGGGAACTGGCGGCGGCAGTCATTGTCGATGCGGTGTACCGCCTGGTGGACGGGGTCATCACGGAGGAATCCTTGGACGAGGAGAGTTTTTCTGGCGGCCTTCTGGAATATCCCCAGTATACGAGGCCAAGCGTGTACAGGGGCATGGAAGTGCCCGAAGTTTTGACGGGGGGCAACCACGAAGAAATCCGGAAGTGGCGGCTTCGCAAGAGCCTTCAGAAAACCTTGATGAACAGGCCGGACCTGATTGCCAAGGCGAGGATGAGCGGTACTCTTGACGGGGAAGCCGAAAAGATGATCGGGGAGCTTGCGGGATATACAAGCTATAAGAACGACCGCAAGCAGGCCAGGATGCTGAGGGCCAGGCAGGAGAGGCTGAAACGGGCTTCTTCGGGCGGGCATGACGCTGACGGGCAGAGAAAGGAGAATTAGAATGGATTTGATTCAGACTATCGGTGAGCAGCAGAAGAAGGTCGATGCGGAGAACTTCCGCGTCGGTGATACTGTCAAGGTTCACTTTGAGATTATCGAAGGCAAGACGAAGAGGATTCAGATTTATGAGGGCCTCGTTATCTGCATTAAGAACGCGGGAATCGGCCGCACCTTCACCGTCCGCAAGATAAGCTACGGTGTCGGCGTTGAGCGCGTCTTCCCGGTGCACAGCCCGCGCGTTGTCCGCGTCGAGGTCGTGCGTCCTGGAAAGGTTCGCCGTGCCAAGCTCTACTATATCCGCGACAAGGTCGGTAAGGATGCCAAGATTAAGGAGAGGCTCGGAGCCAAGGCTGCGAAGGAAGTCCGCGAGGGCAACGCCGCAGCTCTTGCCGCCGCCGCCAAGCGCGAGGAGGCCCTGAAGGCCGAGATCAAGGAAGAGACTGCCGCCGAGGCAGCCGCCAACAAGAACGCGAAGAAGAAGAAATAATCAGCTATGAGCTGATGAAACGCCCCGGGAGCAATGCCTTCCGGGGCGTTTTTACGCCGTACCTGGGGCGTTTTTGTTCCTGCTCTCCTGTTTTCTTCTTATATTATTTTGCTGTCCTTCCGATATATGAAAAAGATAAATTTCTTTGACGGGGAAACGGAGGACGGAAGATGTCAGGAACATTCGCTGGTATAGAGATTGGCAAGCGCAGCCTTATGGCGCACAATGTTCAGATTCAGACCGCAGGACACAATATATCAAATGCAGACACTGAGGGCTACAGCCGCCAGCGCGTCACGGTCGCCACGATGGACCCGCTGGACCGCCCTGACCTGGAGCGGGCTGAGCTGCCCGGACAGCTGGGGCAGGGGACTGTCGTTCAGTCTGTTACCCGCGTCAGGGATGAGCTCCTGGACAACCGCATCTTTGCCCAGACCAACCTGGAGAGCTACTGGAACACCCGTGACAGCTACTACTCGATGATCGAGCAGATTTACAACGAGCCTGACGAGATTTCCGTCCGCACGAACATGGACAAATTCTGGCAGGCATGGCAGGAGCTGTCCAACGACCCGGGCAGTGACGCGTGCCGTCAGGCGGTCGTTACCCGTGCCGAGAGCCTGACCAACTCAATCCAGCAGAACAACAAGTCCCTGCTCGCCATCCAGCAGCAGGTGGACGGCGACATAGACGCGTCCGTCAAGCAGGTCAACGACATAACCCGCCAGATCGCCGAGGTGAACACGGAGATTGTCCGCGTCATGGGCATGGGTGACAACCCGAATGACCTGATGGACCGGCGCGATCTTCTTGTGGAGCGGCTCGGAAACCTGATCAACGTCACGGTCGTCCGCTCTGACCCCGACGAGTTCATCGTCCATACTGACGGTCAGATGATAGTGCAGGGGGGCCTTGCCCGCCAGATAGACCAGGTGACCGACATGGACAACTCGGGCTACAGCAAGCTCATCTGGCACGACACTCAGTTTGACGCGAGCTTCCGTGGCGGCTCCCTCGGTGCCCTCGTGGAGCTCCGCGACAAGGACCTCAGGAGCGAGCTGCAGTCCCTGGACACGATGACCCAGAACTTTGCCGACTTGGTGAACGAGGTTCACAGCAACGCAATCGGCAAGAACAACGTGACCGGCCTGGACTTCTTCACCGAGCATCCCTTCGTGGAGAACACGAACGGCAACTACGACCGCAATGGGGACGGTGCCGTGGATTCTTCTTATATATTCCGCATGACGGGAACGAATGCCCTGAGGCCGCAGGAGCAGATTGGCCTTGCGGGTACGATGACCTTCAGCGGCAAGCGGGGCGACATCACCGTGACTTACTATCCGACGGACACGGTCGAGGACGTGGTGAACCGCATCAACGACAGCGACGGCGAGGTCAAGGCCTACCTGGACAGGAATTCCAAGCTCGTCCTCAAGGCGACGACGGCGGAGGCAATCAGCAATCCCGACTTCGTTATCCGCCACGTGGAGGATTCGGGCATGTTCCTGACCGGCTACTCCGGCATCCTCTCCGGCAGCGGCGAGGCGGGCGCATACGACTGGAACCAGCCCGACGCGGTGAATTCCCTTGCCGGGGCTGATTTTGCCGTCACCCCGATAATGCATCCCTCCGGCTACATCGTCGTGAATCCCGTGATTGCTTCCGACGTGCAGTCTGTCGCGGCTGGCTTTGCCAACAATCAGGGCAGGGCTGATGCTGATGACGGGCGTGCGGCCGTGGAGATTGCGGCCATCCGCAACAGCAAGATGATGGTCGGCGGTGAGCGCACCTTCGACGACTACTTCGCCGATACGGTGACGAGGATTGGTCTCAAGGGCGAGCAGGCGGAGAACATGCTTGCCAGCCAGAAGGCGATAATGAATGACCTCCGCGACCTGCGTGACAGCATTTCCGGCGTGAACGTGGACGAGGAACTGGCGGACATCATCAAGTTCCAGTACGGCTACCAGGCGGCGGCGAAGTTCATCAGCGTGCAGGATCAGCTTTTGAACACCCTGATTAACCGGATTGGCGTGTAAGGCGTGCGTGGAGTTATATAAGAGCAGAGCACTTGGATAAGGAGTAAAAGGATATGGCAACAGGCAGAATCAGTTCCCAGATGAACAATATGGATACTCAGTATTACCTGCGGAAGCAGGAACTGAGGCAGAACAAGATGAACAATCAGGTCGGAAGCCAGAGCCGCATCGGTTCCCTGCGCGATGATCCGATTGCGGTGGGCCACCTGGTTCGCTACCAGTCCTACCTTTCCCGCGTGAACCAGTTCGAGAAGAACGCCAAGACCCTTGCGGATAACTTCAAGATTAGCGAGGGCTACGTCAACTCCAACCTCCAGATTATGCAGCGGGTCCGTGAGCTTGCCGTCAGCGGTGCGAACGGGACCAACAGCAAGGAAGACCTCAAGAACATGGCGACTGAGGTCAACGAGCTGCTCAAGGAGATGATTCAGAACGCGAATGCCGTCGGACCGGAGGGCAACAGCCTCTTCGCCGGTACGAGGAGCAAGACCCAGGCCTTCGACGTGCTTCTTGGCAACGTGCCCGGTGCGAACGAGCCGCTGATTAAGGAAGTCAAGTACCAGGGGAACATCTCCCTGAATTCCGTTGAGGTGGACGAGAACCAGTACATGCAGGTGGACAACAGCGGCAACCGCATCTTCTGGGCGGAACCGCAGCGTGTGATGGGCAAGCGCGACCTGTCCGGCTGGACGAGCAAGGCCGACAGCGTGATAAACGTGGACGGTGTCGAGATCCGGGTCAACCGGGGCGACAACGTGTACTCCCTCGTCGCCAAGATAAACGACAGCGGCGCGGCGGTCAAGGCGAGGATTGACCCGATTACGAACGGACTGGACCTGGAGACGACCGACTCCCACCAGCTATGGCTGGAGGACAAGAGCGGCACGGTGCTCGAGGACATCGGATTCATCAAGGACAAGTCCCAGCTGCCGCCTTACAACCTGGGGACGAACGTCGTCTACTCGGGCGGCTCTGTGTTCGACACGGTGATAGCCCTGCGCGACGCGATGTACGCCGCCGATCAGGATGCAATCGGAAGCCGCGTCCTCGGTTCCATCGACGAGGGAATTTCCAACATGACGACCCGTCTTGCCAAGACGGGCAGCGACTACGAGCGGGCGGAGAACAACATCAGCCGCTCGCAGGTCAACGCGCTCAACGTGACTGCCCTCGTCAGCAGGGAAGGGGACGTGGATATCACCAAGACGATAACTGACATGAAGATGCTGGAGCTGGTGAATCAGGCGACACTGAGCAATGCGGGCAAGATGTACTCTACGACCCTGCTTGACTATATGCGCTGATCAGGCTAGGGGAAAGCGATGCTGATTGAGACAAAGACGATGGGAAAGGTCGAGATCTCGGACGAGCAGCTGATAAAGCTGCCCGCCGGGCTGTTCGGCTTTACCGATTATCACGGGTTCGCCCTGATAGACTGCCACGTGAAGCCCCTGATATGGATGCAGTCGCTTGAGGACAAGGATCTTGCCTTCCTCCTGCTGGATCCCTTCATCGTGTGCCCGGACTACGAGGCCGACATCGATGACTCTGAGCTTTCCAAGCTCGGCATATCCGATCCTGCCGACGTGCTGCTCATGTCCATCATCACGGTGCCGAACGACGGCTCGCATATCACGGCGAACCTGCGCGGTCCCCTCGTGATAAACAAGAAGAGCCACGAGGGAATGCAGGTCATCCTCGACGACAAGAAGTGGCCGATAAAGTTCGACGTGACTGAGGCCCTGGCTTCCGGGGAGGGCAAATAATGCTTATCCTTTCGCGCAAGGTCGATGAGAAGATCAAGATTGGCAATGACATCACCCTTACGATAATCGAAGTCAAGGGCGAGCAGGTGAAGATAGGCGTAGAGGCCCCCAAGAACGTCAAGGTCTTCCGTCAGGAGGTCTTTGAGGAAATCCAGAAGGAAAACAAAGATGCGGCAGCCGCCTCATCCGGTATTTCGGAGGAGGGGCTTACCGCTCTCTTCAAGAAGACCGGGCGGGCTTCCCGTCCGTGACTATGGTCTTTCGGTGCATGATTGCTAAAAAAATCCCCCGCATGCTGCGGGGGATTTTTATTTCTGGCTGTCAGTTAAGTTAGTTCCCGGAGGTTGAAAGCACCGAGTACTGCGGTGTCGTGATGATTTCCGTTGCAACTGAGCCGGGCCGTACGCCGTCCCACTTCTCAAGTTCCTTCATCTTCTCCTCGTGCGCCCAGGTCTCCCTCTGGATGGCGAGCGTGGCCTGTATGGCAGCGTTCTTGGTCCTCATGGCCTCGGCCTCTGCCTCTGCGGCGACCTTGACGGCCTCCGCGTTCAGGCGCTCGGCCTCAAGCTTGGCCTGGGCCTCGACGACCTGCTTCTGGCTGTTCTGGTTGGCGATGGCAAGCTCCTGCTCCGCAATCTTGACCTGCTGGGCGGTCTCCATAGTCTGCTGGACGCGCTGGTTGTAGGAGTCCGGCCAGTCCCAGTTGTCCAGCGTGAGCTGGGTTATGTCAACCGGGGTGTCGTTGTCGGAGAGGGTCTTCTCCATGTCGGTCTTTACCTGCTTGATTATCTCGGAAGTGTTGGGGACCAGCTCGCTGATCGAATACTTTCCGATTGTCGCCTTGACCGAGTTGATGAAGGCGTTCTGCACCAGGCGGTCAACGTCGCCCGCGTGGTAACGCTTGACGATGTCGAGCATGCGGCTCTCGTCGTACTTGTAGTTGACGATGGAGGTCACGCCGATTTCCTGCAAGTCCTTGGAGACCGCTGCGTCCGATCCGACCGCTATGACAATCTTTATCTCCTTGGGGCTGATGGAAAGGCGGGTTATCGTCTGCCCGATGGGAGATTTCATGTGGAATCCTGGCTGCATGACCTCCTTTGCCTCTCCCCAGGTCGCGAGGACACCCCTCTCGTTTGAGCTTATCGTGTAGGCCGTCCCGTTTATGAGGCCTATCGCTACCAATACGACGATGATTACCGCAACCCATTTTCCGAATTTTTTCATGGCTTACTCCTGTTCTTCTTTATTGGAATCTATGGATAAAGCAAAACATAAGGTAAAAAAACGTTTTAGTCTATAAGCTAGGACAGAAAATGCTTTATTTTTTCTTGTATTTGTGTTATCGTTCCCCATCATGCCCATTGAAAAGAGATTCGACTCACTGATACTCGATATTGACGGGACCATCTGGAATACGACGGACATCGTTGCCGGAGCCTGGAACCATGCCATAGCGCGGTCAGGCTTTCAGGCGCCGCCGGTCAACGGGAAGCTCCTGCAGAAGGAATTCGGCAGGACGATGGACGTGATTGCCCGCGACCTGTGGCCGGAGCTGACGGACGGGCAGCAGGGGCAGCTGATGCGGTTGTGTTGCGAGGAGGAGCAGCTGGCACTCCGGGCGAATGAGGCGGACATAACGTATCCCGGTGTCAGGGACTACGTACGCGAGCTGTCGGGGCGGATTCCGGTATTCGTCGTCAGCAACTGCCAGGACGGCTACATCGAGCTTACCCTGTCCAAGACGGGGCTTTCCCCCTGCATCAAGGATTATGAGTGCTTCGGCAGGACGGGGAAGGGCAAGGCGGACAACCTCCGGGAGCTCGTGCGGCGGAATTCCCTCGCTGCCCCGGTCTATGTCGGCGACACGCAGGGGGACTGTGATGCCTGTGCGGAGGCCGGTGTCCCCTTCATCTGGGCGGCCTACGGGTTCGGGTCCGCGGACTCGTATTATGCAAAGATAGAAAGCTTTCCTGAGCTGACGGGCTTCTTTGCTTAGGAGGTAAGTGTATATGCTGTATATTTTTGACATGGGCGGAGTCGTGACGAACGATGCGAACCCCCGCCCCCGGATTTGCTCGCTTTTGGGGCTGAGCGAGGCGGATTACCTGCGCTATTGCGGACGTGGTGGCCGCAAGGAAGATGACCTGCTCGCGCTCGCTGGTGACGGCCTCCTGGACGCGAAGGGCTTCTGGCGGATCTTTTCCGAACGGTCCGGCATACAGGTCAAGACTGACTGGCTCCACTGGATTTTCCACCCGGTCGTCAACGAGGACATCCGGGCCTTGATAGGGGAGCTCCGTGCGCAGGGGAACCGCGTCGTCTGCGGGACGAACACGATCGAAAGCCACTACCAGAACCACATAGAGCACGGGGACTATGCCCTGTTCGACCAGACCTACGCTTCCTGCCTGATGGGGGTCTCCAAGCCCGACCCGGATTTCTGGCGGATTATCCTGACGGCGGAAGGCGTGGACGCGAAGGATGCGGTGTTCACCGATGACAGGCAGGAGAACGTCGATGCCGCGGCGGCCCTCGGAATCCGCTCAATCCTCTTCCGGTCGGCGGCCGGGCTCAGGAAGGAGCTCTTGTCGGCAGATTCCTGAAAAAAATAAGGAAAAAATGCAAAATAATCTGTACAAAGGCTGAAAATGTGTTATACTTACTTCAATCGGAGAAAGAACACTTTTCTTATAGGAGTAAAAGATGAAAAAGCTTCTTGCTTTGTTTGCCGTTGCGGTTGTCAGCATCGCCGGTGCCTTCGCGTTTGATTTCCCCTCTGTTTTTAACGGGACATGGGTCGATGAGACTTATGACGCGGACTGGACTTTCAGGACAGACAACACGATTGTCCTGTCTTATCACAGCACGGGTGCCGTCATCTTCACGTTCAATAAGGACAACATGAAGAACATCCGCACTTCGGTTGAGAGCGATTCTCATGGGGGCGACGGCAATCCGGCGGTCGTGCTGCAGTTCCGCTGCGATGAGACCCAGCGCGACTACAAATTCGTCTTGCCCGCGATGCCTAAGCCAAGGTTGAAGATTGAGTTCCGCCCGGATTGGACGAAGTGGGTGTATTCTTCCCAGTTCCCTTGGGTAAAGGGCGGGGCTGAGTAAGCCTGAAGGTCATTTTGCTTTGAACAAGGCATCGGCCGTTCGTGCCGGTGCCTTTTTTTGTCACCGAGAACAGAGGTCTTTTATGTATTCAAAGAATGATGCCGCCCCCCGCCCTCCGATGGGCTGGAATTCCTACGATTACTTCAATACGATGGTCAATGAAGAGCAGGTGAGGGCGAATGCCGCCTACCTGGCGGAGAACCTGAAGGAATTCGGCTGGGAGTACGTTGTCATCGATATCCAGTGGTCGGACCCCGACGCGGGAAAGATGAACCCCGACGTGCAGTATATCCCCTTCAGTCATTTCTGCCTGGACGAGTATTCCCGGCAGATTCCCGCCCCCAACCGCTTTCCGTCGAGCGCGGGAGGAAAGGGCTTCAGGCCCCTCGCTGATTACGTGCACGGGCTGGGGCTCAAGTTCGGCATTCACATCATGCGGGGCATCCCCCGCCGGGCCGCCCATGAGCACATGAAGCTTCTGGGAACGGACGCGACGGCCGACAGGATAGCCAACCCCTTCAGCATCAGCCGCTGGAACGGGGACATGTACGGGGTGGACATGAGCAAGGAGGGGGCAGAGGCTTACTACGACAGCATCTTCGCTCTCTATGCCTCCTGGGGTGTGGATTACGTCAAGGTCGATGACATCTGCAACACGAACATGTACCCGCACGATCCCTATTCCGCAGAGAAAGAGGTGGAAGCAATCGCTCGGGCAATAGAAAAAACGGGCCGCCCCATGGTCCTCAGCCTGAGCCCGGGGCCTGCTGTCATAGAGAAGGCCTGGCATCTGGAAAAATACGCGAACATGTGGCGCATCACTGACGATTTCTGGGATGACTGGCAGCTGCTCAAGGCGATGTTCGAGCGCTGTGAGGTCTGGCAGAAGCACGTCGGCGGGGGCAACTGGCCTGACTGCGACATGCTGCCCTTCGGCAAGCTCGGCTGGGGCTGGGGGGCGGAGCGCGTAAGCAAGTTCACGAGGGAGGAGGAGCGAACCATGCTCAGCCTCTGGTGCATCTTCCGCAGTCCCCTGATGATAGGCACCGACCTGACCCAGCTGGACGACGAGGTCAAGGCCATGCTGACCAACCGGGAGATTCTCGCCGTCCACTCCTCAGGCCATGGGGCATTCCAGCTGATGCGGGATGACCGGCAGTGCGTCTGGGTCAGTTACGGCGGGGGCTGTCCGGCCAGGGGGCAGGCGGTGTATGCCGCGCTTTTCAACCTGTCCGACACGGACGGCGAAGTCTCTGTTTCTTTGAAGGAAATTCCGGGAATCGGTGAAGGGGCAAGCTATGCTGTCCGTGATTTGTGGCAGGGAAAAGAACTCTTCCCCTTGTCAGGAGGGGCAATCCTTTCTGTGGGACTCAAGGCTCATGATGCGGCTGTCCTGAAGCTGTCATAGGAGCGGGGTAGGGCGGGGGCTCAGTCCCCCTCCCTTACTCATCTTCCAGCTCGGGGATTCGTTTCTTCAGGCTGGTCATGAACTGGTCGCCGGTCACGTCCTGCCTCAGGCAGATGAAGATGCAGTTCTCGCCGGCTATCGTGCCTATGATTTCTTCCATGTTGAATGCGTCCAGGGCCTGGGACACCGAGTCTGCGTGCCCCCCGAAGGTCTTGATGACGACGATGTTCCCGCTGAATTCAATGCTGACGTAGCCGCGCAGGAAGTCCTGCACGTAAATCTGCTCGCTTTCCCGCCCCTCATCGTCATCGGGCAGGGTGTACACGTAGCCCGAGTGCCCGTCACTGACCTTCCCGACCTTGAGCAGCTTGAGGTCGCGCGAGAGCGTCGCCTGGGTCACGTCGAACCCGTCCTTCTGCAGGTAGCCCAGAAGCTCTTCCTGACTTTCAATCCTGTAGTTCTTTATAAGCCTGCGAACAGTCTTCAGCCTGGAGAGCCGCTCTTTCACGTCGTATCCTCGTCTGTTATGCGGTATTCTAAAAAGCCGCTGAAGCGGTTTTTTAGAGATGCGTTTATGCATAGTATGTATATTTATGCATTTTTAGTCAAGTAGTGCACGACAGCGTGCAGTTATAAGTGCAGGAGGCCTGCACTTATTAGGCCGATTTCTATGAAAAAGAACCTCTACCACTAGACAAAAGCTACAAATAACGTAAAATAGGAAGATATGGCGAGCGCGAAGGATCAGATACGGCAGTTTCTCTCTAACCCCGTGTTCTTGTCATGCGTGTTCAGCTGGTTCTGCGCCCAGCTCATAAAAACCCTCATAAAGCTTTTCTCCGGCAAGATACACAGCGTCAGAGAGCTTTTTGAGCTGATGTTCTGGCGGACGGGCAGCATGCCATCCAGCCACTCTGCCCTGGTTTCCACCCTCTGCACGACGATAGCTTTCCGCTCCGGGCTGAACAGCGACGTGTTCCTGCTGTCGCTCGGGCTTTTCATGATTACCATCCGTGACGCGGTGGGGGTCAGGCGGGCCAACGGCATACAGGCCAAGGAATTGAACCTGATTGGCCGCATGCTGAAGGAGAAGGGGCTCATGGACTTCAAGCCCATAAAGGAAGTGCAGGGGCACACTCCCGCCGAGGTCGCCATAGGCTGCCTGCTGGGCTTTTTCATAGGGATTGCGTTCAGCGAGCTGTAGCGATGAGATTAAGAAAGTTTCTGAGGAATATACTCGACGGCAAGAACCTTTTTTTCCTTGCCTTCATGATTGTAAGCTCCGTAATCCTCTTTGCC
>CACYDQ010000159.1 GCA_902773215.1 uncultured Spirochaetaceae bacterium
CGCCGTGTCCGACCCGTGCCGCCTGAGCACCTCGTCGGAGATGCTCTTGTGCTCGTGGCAGCGGTTCTGCGCCAGGTCGAGCAGGGCAGATTCGTAGGAGATGTCCATCACGTCGGAAAGCTGCTTCTTGAGCCGGCGGTACTTTTCTTCTTCCCGCTGGCTCGTGCTTATGTCGATCCCGCAGCCGACGACCCTCTCCTTGCCCTGGTAGTCCGTGAAGGTGGTCAGGATGATGTGCAGGAAGAAGCTCTCGTGGGTGATGGGGTTTATAAGCATTACCTTGGAGTCGGCCTTCTTCATCCCCGCATCTATCGAAGTGTACATGCGGACGAACTTGTCCACGTCCCTCTCGTCCACGTTGGGGACCAGGCTGTAGGGCACGTCCTCGATGACGTCGGGCTGGTGCATCTTGCCGAAGGTGTCCGCCGCGTCCTTCTGCACCATGCTGACGGTGTGGGTGTCCTTGTCGTACTCCCAGATGGAGACGTTGAATCTCTTGGTCAGGATGTCGTAGGCGATGTTCCGCTCGTAGCGGATGTCCTCTTCCCGCTTCTCTTCGGTGATGTCCTGCGCCAGGTAGGAGGTCGCGTCCTGCCCCTTCCACTTGATGGGGGTAACCGAAATCTTGAACCAGCGGCCGATTCCGGGACAGAACACCCCGCGCGAGGGGTCGATGCTGCCGATGGTGCTCTTGAGGAAGCACTCGCGCCGCTCCTTTATCTCCGGGTCCGCGTCGATGAATTCCTGGACGGTCATCCCCTCGCAGGAGGCCGAGCGCATGAATGACAGGAAGGCCGCGTTGGCGTAGAGGATGGCGCGTGACTGGCCGTCCAGTACGAAGGTGAGTTGATCGAGATTGTCAAGCAGGGCCCTGAGGGCCTCCGCATCGCCGTCCTGCTCCATGGTACCCTTTCATTGTAGCATGAAAAAGGCGGTGCGTGCAAGCGTTTGTTTCCGGGGGCGGCCCCGGTCCCCCCTCTGTCTCCGGGGGGAGTTCCCCGGATCCCCCGGTTCTTCGGGGGAGGCCCCCCCCCGGCCCTGCCTGTTTTCCGGGGGAGTCCTCCGTCGGCCCTGATTCCCGGGGGAGGGGCGGGCTGTCGTAAATTCGCCGGATTTCCGGGCACACGGCTACGCGCCTGCTTTCCAAAAAAAAACATCGGCAGCCCTTCACAAAGGAATTTTTACGTGCTAGAATTCTTCCGGCAGGTAAATGCCTGGCGAGGGTAAGGGAGCAGGAATGAGAATCGCAGTTTTGGGACTGGGCGTTATCGGCACGACTTATGCTTATGCGTTGCAGAAGGCGGGCCACGGGACTTTTCACATCGTGAGGGAGGGCAAGAATGTTCCCCCGTCGGTCACGGTCCATATTTTGGACGGAAGGTATGATCCGAAGGGCGAAGAAAAGGATGATGTTTACGGCGTGGCGACCGCTTCCAGGGACGAGGAATACGACTTCATACTGATAAGCGTCGCAAGCGGCAAGCTTGAGGATGCGGTGAGGACGCTGAGGGACAGGAATCTCAGGGGGACGCTCATCTTTTTCTGCAACTTCTGGACCGGGCGGGAAGACCTGGAGAGGATAGCGGGCGGCTTCGAATATGTCACGGCCTTTCCCACCGCAGGCGGACACATGGATAAGGAAGGAAAGCTCGACTGCGTCCTTTTCGATCACGTCATGCTCGAGGGCAGGGAAAAAGCAGAGATAAGCAATTATGACGATCTTATTTCCATGCTGAATTCCGCTGATATCAAGCAGGAGATTCCACACGACATGTTTGAGTGGATCTGGATTCATATGGCGATCAACGCCGGCGTCACGTCGACCGCCGCGCGCGAAGGCAGGATAGATGACCCGAACCGCCTCGCAAGGGAGCTCATGGCGGATTCAAGTGCCCTGGCGATGGCCGTCAGATGCATAAGGGAGACTTTGAGGACGGTCAGTGCCAGGGGTGTCGACCTGAGGAAGTACAACAATGAGATATTCCCGTATAAGATTCCGGCAGGGCTCGCGGGAATTGCGATGAAGAGGATGTTCGCCGGAAACGAGCTCACTTCCAGGATAATGACCCTGCACGATGACGTGAAGGACATCGTGTACGGATGCCGCTGCGTGTACGATGAGGGCAGGAGGCGTGGCCTGGAGCTTCCCTTGTTCTACGGGAATATGGACAGGCTGCTCGCGGCGATGAAAGATTGAGTCCCGGTATGACCGCCCGGGGACGCAAGGGACATCAATTCCATATCTGACGAATCCCCTGCTCCCCGTGAAGCATCCGGGGGTACCGGGGTAGGAAGGGGGGCTTGGGGGGAGGGAACCCCCCGCCTCCGAAGAAGAGGCAGATTTTTTAACGTTAAAAAATCTGCCTCCCCCCGAAAACAAGGGGGTCCGGGGGGTAACCCCCGGAACCTCCCGTGTGTTTTATGGGCATGCACAAGGGAAAAGTAATCTACGCGACCATATATCTCTCCGTTTTGTTTGCCCTGACCGGCTGCGGGGGCAGCCTGGGGGTGTCCGCGCGGGACGACGGCAAGGCGGACCTGGCTCTGTTCATGGACACGGGAAAGGCCGCCTCCGCGATGATCTTGTCCATCATGGCGGGCCTCTACCCGTCGGGGGGGGCGCAGGAGGGCGTGTTCACCCCGGAGCGGGCCGCCGCGCTTGAGAAGGGGCTCTCGGAAAGCGGGCTTGAGGCCGTCCGCGCCAAGGCCCTGTCCTCCTCCGTCCTGTCGCTGGACGCGGAGGCAGGGCCCGAGCTCTTCTCCTCGATGGTCAGCATGGGGAACCGGTCGATGACGCTCACCCTCTCCCCGGAGACGATGCGGGGCCTGTACGCCTCCATGGACGCGCAGACCCGGGGATACGCCGACCTCTTCATGGCCCCGGTCTTCACGGGCGACGCGATGAGCGGGGAGGAATATGCCGCCCTCATCGCCTCCGTCTACGGCGCGGGCATGGCGGGCGAGATATCGGATGCCGTCATGGAGATAAGCCTCTCCGCCCCCAAGGGAAAGAAGGCTGTCTCCTGCTCCGACCCCGGCGCGAGGCTCTCCGGCCGCCGGGCGACGGTCACCGTCCCCCTCCTCGACCTGCTGACCCTGGACAGGGACCTGAGCTGGGAGGTCGGCTGGTAAGCGGGGACGGGGAGGGTTGGTAGATGTTTTGCCTGCCGTATGATATGATTGTGGCTGTCAGGAGGTGACGTATGTCGGAGCTGGCTTACATCGATTTCGAGCGGCAGGTGGAAACGCTGCCGCTTGTGCAGTTGTGCCGTCTGAGGAACAAGATAGACCGTCTTATTTCCCATCCCGAAACGGAACGGAACACCAGTGTTTTGTCTCCGATTACAGCGCGTTTGCTCGGGGTTGCGCAGTACGATGGCGATTATGACGACCTTCTGCAGGACAGCATCGGAGACAAATGGCTGTGAACGTATTCTTCGACACGGACGTTATCCTGGATGTTGCTACGGCGAGGGAGCCTTTTTGCGATTTCGCGGCAAAATCCTTGTCCCTTGCGGAGACAGGAAAGATAAAGGGTTTTACGTCGGCGACGATATTTATCAATGTCTTCTATGTGCTTAGGAAGCTGATAGGCAGGGATAAAGCTCTGCTTTTCCTCCGGGATTTGGAGCTTGTTCTGACTGTCCTGCCGACCGACGGCAAAATGGTGCATAACGCCCTGTATTCAGCCTTTTCAGATTTCGAGGATGCTACCCAACATTTTACCGCCCTGCAAATCCCTGCTGATTTCATTTTGACGAGAAACACCAGCGATTACAAGGAGTCTGCCATTCCGGTGAGAACGCCGGAAGATTTTATTGGCGGGCGTGTGTTATAATCCCCGAGCTGGGAGGTCGGCTGGTAAGCGGGGACAGTCCTGCTCCGCCCGGTGCGGGGCGGGCCCTAGCGCGTGATGTCGTAGTAGTGCAGGCAGGTCTCGTAGGCGGGGTGTATCCTGACCCCCTTGAGGCCGGCCTTGATCCCGACCGGGAGCGCCGAATCGTAGAGGAAGACGAGGTAGCATTCGTCCAGCACGAAGCGCTGCAGCTGCCCGTATATCCTGGCCGCGTCGTCCTGGCTGTGCAGGGTCTGCATGGCGGCCCGGTTCAGGGCGAGCTCTATCCTCGCGTCGTCCAGGTAGCAGTAGTTGAATCCCTTGTCGAGCCCCTGGTTGGACAGGAGGGGCTTCATGGTTCCCGCCGGGTCAGGGTAGTCCGGCCACCAGTCCATCACGAGCACGTCCTGCCGCGCCTCCGGGACCGGGTTCGTCGCCATCTTCCGCTGCGAGTCCCAGTCCACCTTGAGCAGGATCGGCAGGAGCCCTATCTTCTCCAGGTTGCCGCGGAACGCCTCCATCATCTCGTCCAGGGCATCCCCGTCCGGCTGGTAGGATATCGTCACCGTCTTTCCCCGCATCCCTGACTTCTCCAGGTGTTCCTCCGCCTTCTCCAGGTCCAGCGTGTAGGAGGGGAGGGAGTCGTCGTGCCCCCACATCCCGGGCGGGAGCATCCCCTTGGAAAGGGAGGCTCTCCCCCTGAGGCTCCGGCTGACCATGTCCCCGTAGGGGAAGCAGTACGCGAGGGCCTTGCGGAAGTCCTTGCCTGAGCAGGGGGCCTTGGAGCTGTTGAACATCATGATAACGCTCCTCCACGAGCTTCCGGAGGCCAGAGAGCATCCCGGCATCCGGGCAAGCGCTTCCACGTCCGGGAAGGACGCGATGTCCGCGTCCCCCGTGCTCAGATAGTTCATGCGGCGGGCCTTGTCCGGCACCTCCTGCAGGAAGACCCTCCTGAACTGGCCCTTCCTCCATCCGCCCCGGTAGCTCTCGAAGGCTTCCATCGTGACCGAGTTCCCGGATGCGGCGACGATGCGGTAGGGGCCCGATCCCGCGTCGTTCCCCTCGTTGAACCAGGCCTCATCCCTGCCCGTGGCGGCGGGGCTGAGGATGTAGGCCGCGCTGCCCGACGAGGCGATGAGGGGGAGGGGGGCCGCGTACTTGAGCTTGAACAGCACGGTGTGCGAGTCCGGGGTTTCCACGGAGTCAACGCAGTCCCAGATATAGGCCGCGCCTTTGCCCTTGCGCATCGTCCTCTCGACGGACTGCTTGACGGCGGATGCGGTGAGCTCGCTGCCGTCGTGGAAGAGCACGTCCTTGCGGAGGCAGAAGGTCCACTCGCTCATTATCGCGTTGCACTCCCAGCTCTCCGCGAGGCAGGGCTTGATTCCGGCGGTCTGGTCGTCGTAGATGGTGAGCGTCTCGTATACGTTGTGAAGGATGCAGGTGCCGTTCGACTGCTCCACGGAGGGGTCGAGCGACACGTAGGGAACGCAGGCGATGGCGTGGAAGAGGGTGTCCTGTCCCTTGCCGCCGCAGGAGGCCGCAAGGAGGGAGGCAGTCAGGACGGAAAGGATGGTCAGTGCCGCCGCTGCCGTCCGGGCGGCAGGCGAATGCGGGTGCTTGTCGGGATGCATGCCTAGCATTATAGCAGACAATCCCCTTGAACGCAAACAGGGATTGGTTCCCGTGGGCCTGTCCCGGGAAATATCGCATTTTCGAGATTCCCATCCTCCTGCTTGAAAAAGGGGATACCACAAACGCGGAGTTCGTGGTATAATGGAAGGGATGGAAAGCAGCCCCAGCAGCAAGCAAGCCCAGAACGCCTCCGGACATCTCAGTTCCAGGCGCATCGCCTGGTTCCTCATTTTCCTCAACGCGGTGGGAGTTCTCCTTGTCACCATCCTGTGCGTCTGGCAGGGGCGCAGGGAATTCCAGCGGGGCAAGGCGGAGACGGAGGGGGCCTTCCTGTCCATGGTGGAGAGCTTCAGCCTCTTCGGCGGGGGGAACATGATGGGCCAGCAGATGTCCGTGCACAACTGGTGCAGGTACATAGAGCAGGAGAAGCTGGATCTGGGCGGTACCCTCACCTTCCTGAGCAACGTGTCCACCGCGTCCGACGTGCACCTGCACCTGGTCAGGGCAGACGACCTCAAGGGCTTCTGCCTGTCCCCCCGCTACCACGTGCGGGGCGGCATGCCGCCCGCGGAGGGCGGGCAGGGCTACCGAGAGGTGGACTACCAGGGGCTGGCATCCGCCTTCGCGGCGATACTTCCTTCCATAATGTCCCGGCCCGACGAAGTGGAGGTGCTGCTTGCCTCCATCGCCCCGAGCAGCAGCCTGGGGGTGAGCCAGGGAAGGCTCGCCTTCTGCGGGCCCGCGATGGTCAGGGAAGGGGACGGAGGCAGCATCTACATCGTCATGAAAATCTCCTCCTCGGACGATATAAACGCCCTGTGGAGGCTTCCGGACAACTTCCGCACAGCCAGGGTCTCGCTGATAGACAAGTACGGCGACTACATCCTGCAGGGCGGCGGTTTCACCGGCGGCAACTTCTGGGACTTCATCAGGACGGAGGGGAACCTGAGCTTCTTCGACATAGGCAGGCTGCAGGCCGAGTTCGCAGCTCCGGGCGCGTCCCTGCTGGAACTGAGGAACTCCGCCGGGGAGAGCTACTACTACGCAGGCTGCCCCTCGGGGGTGGCGGGCGGCCAGACCTTCGTCCTCAGCATCCGGCAGGATGCCGTGGTCGAGAGTACCGTCAGCTACCGTCTCGCCGCCATCGTCCTCGCGGGCATGCTGTTCCTGTTCCTGCTGGACGGCTGGTACATGATCCTCGTCAACAGGAAGCTCCACGAGAGCGTGGATAAGGCGGAGAAAGAGAGCCGCTTCAAGACCGAATTCCTCTCCTCGATGAGCCATGACATCCGCACCCCGATGAACGCAATAATGGGGCTCACCAAGATAATGCGGCGCAGCTGGGGCGACGAGGCCAAGATGCTGGACTGCCTGGGCAAAGTGGAGGTCTCGGGCCGGCACCTGCTCATGCTGATAAACGACGTGCTCGACATCTCCAAGATTGAGTCCGACGGCGTGATCCTCTCCCCTTCGGCGTTCAGCCTGAGCTCCCTGACGGACGAGATACAGACGCTGACCGAGCCCCAGAGCCGGGAAAAGGGGCTTGCCGTCAGCTTCCGCAAGGAGGGCATAGACCACGACCTGCTCGTCGCCGACGAGCTGAGGATAAAGCAGGTCTTCATGAACCTCCTTTCCAACGCGATAAAGTACACCCCCGAGGGCGGCAGCGTGGACGTCTGCGTCTCCGAGTCCCCCTCTTCCTCCCAGAACCGCCGCCAGGTCCGCTACGTCGTGCGCGACACGGGCCTGGGGATGAGCGAGGATTTCATGAAGACGATGTACCAGGCCTTCTCGCGCGAGGTGGACACCCGCATCAACAAGATTCCCGGCACGGGCCTGGGCCTCTCCATCGTCAAGCAGCTGGTGGACCTGATGGGCGGCAGCATAGACTGCCAGAGCATGGTCGGCAAAGGAACCACCTTTACCGTGGACCTGGACCTGCCCGTTGCCCAGGCAGTATCCGGCAAGGCGAGCGAGGACGAGGACTGGAAGGAGGACTTCATAAAGGGCGCGACCCTGCTCGTGGCGGAGGACAACGACATCAACTGGGAGATAGAGAGGGAGCTTCTTTCTTATAAGGGGATAGAGTGCGAGCGGGCGGAGGACGGCAAAATCTGCGTGGAGATGCTGAAGGCCGCCCCGGTCGGAAAATACGCCGCCATCCTGATGGACATGCAGATGCCCGTGATGGACGGCATGACCGCCGCGAGGGAAATCCGTGCCCTGGACGATTCCGCGCGAAGCGCCATCCCCATCATAGCGGTGACGGCAAACGCCTTCGTGGACGACGTGCGGGCCTGCCTGGACGCGGGCATGGACGCGCACGTCTGCAAGCCTGTCAACGTGGAGAGCGTCATCAAGGCACTCCGCTCGGTCATGCGGAGACGGTGATCCGCCCCGGAAACCTTGGCGGGGGCATGATTGTTCTATGGATATATGAAAAGGCTTTTTTTCCGTAAGGCGCTATCCGTCCTCCTCCCTGCCCTCGTGGCTGCCGGGATTTCCCAGGCCTCTTTTGCACAGGCCGGGGGGACCGCCGTCACGCCGCCCGCAGGAGGACTGTCGGGCGGGCTCGGCATGACGCTCATCAAGGAAACGACCGTCATGATATCCGAGCAGGACCAGCAGTTCCTGGACAAGCAGCGGGAGAGCATCGCCTCGAACGACAAGCGCCGGGCCAAGACAGACAGGGCGAGGCGGGAAAGCTACGACGAGATCGAGACGGCGATAATCGCCAGCAACTACAAGCAGTTCAAGGGACTCGCCGAGGGAGAGAAGAGCAAGCACCCCTCTTCCGGGGACAAAGCGATAGAGAGAATCAAGAAGATAGAGGACATGAAGCGGAACATCCTCCGCTTCGAGCGCTACTACGACGAGGGGAGCGAGGAAGTCGCGAGCCTCATCTCCTCGCTGGAGGACTACTACGCGGAGCTTGAGAGCGACACGTACACGGCCAACTCCTTCGCCGGGGAGCTCATCATCCGGGGGGAGGACTACGGCGCGGCAGATGACGGCTGGCGGGTGACGGTCTATTCCGAGCTTTTCGGCCTGGCGAGCCTGTTCAGATACAAGGGCCTCCTCGGCTACAAGGAGATGATAAAGAAGGGCGGCAGCGTGCTGGGGAGCAAGGGGCTGGGCAACCTGACCAAGGAGGACAGCATCTTGGTGGCGGACAGCCTCTTCGCCCGGGCAGTCCCCATGCTCTTCGCGACGATGACCTACAAGGTCGTGCGGGGAATCAACGCCTCCCAGTACATTCTCATCCCGGTTTCCCTGACGCTGGCAAGGACGGACAACCTGAAGGCAGTACTCACCGCGGACAAGGACGGGCTGACCCCCGGCAGCTTCTACATGGACCCCCAGCTGGCGGTCTCCCGGTCGGCAATGACGGGAGGGACATCCGGCGGCGGGTCCACGGGCACGGGCGGGACGAAATCCTCCGGCAGCAAGTCAACGGGCACGAATTCCTCCGGCAGCTCCCAGAAGCAGGGGGGCACAAGCAAGAAGAAGCAGAAAGAGACACAGACGAAGCCCTCCCAGGAGGCACCCTCCTCCGACAAGAAGCCGGAAGCCCGGAAGCGGCAGGGAAGCACCGGCGGGGAAAGCTCTTCCGGAGGCCTGGACGCAGGGAATCCCTTCATGGAAAAAATGCTCTCCACGCAGAAGAAGCGCCGGGTCCTCTTCCTGACGATGGACACGGCAATCTACAGCCTGGCGGACTACAACATCATGGACCTGGAGCTGAATTCCATAAAGCTGAACTTCGAGTTCGCCAACAAGGAATACTTTTTCTACGGGGGCGGCCTGTCATGGCGCTATGCGGGCAGGAACGCGGAATCCTTCTACGGGGCATTCGTCAACGCGGGCGCGAACATCACCCTCTTCCAGAACTTCCGGCCCTATGTCCTCGTGGAGGCCTCCGCGAACACGGGCGCGGAGCTGGGCCTGGGGGCGGGATGCGGCCTCGACGTGGTCATAAAGCACCTCCTGCTGAACGTCAACTGGGCGTTCAACTGGAGCTACGACGCGGACCTCAAGACAGGCAGCAAGAGCTCCACCTTCGCCACCGCCGGGATGGGAATCGGCTTCACCTGGTGACCCCCGCAGTCACATCCCGGCATCCGTCCGTCACACCGTCCCCTAGAACAAACGCAGGGAAAGCATTAGACTGGCAGCAGACTGACGTAAGGAGAAAAACGATGAGGACGGTGATAATCCACGGGCAGAGCCATAAGGGCTCCACCTACCACATAGCGCATAGTCTTGCGGAGAAAATCGGCGGGGAGATAACGGAGTTCTTCCTGCCGCGCGACTTCGGGGACTTCTGCCTGGGCTGCATGACCTGCTTCAAGAACGGTCAGGCGGACTGCCCCCAC
>CACYDQ010000160.1 GCA_902773215.1 uncultured Spirochaetaceae bacterium
CCTTACGGTGGACTCCCTGACCGTGACGGGTAAGGCCCTTCGTGCCAGCCTTTCCGGTAAGTTCGACCTCGAGACCAAGGTTCCGGACTGCTCGCTCAGGGTGGACGCTTTCCTCCTCCCTAACGGAAACAACCTGGCTTTCTCGGCCTCCGTCAGGGCGGACGGCCGCACGGTTCATGCCCAGATTCCCCGGCTGAATCTGGGGTCTGCCTCCTTCCGGTCTGTTTCCGCAGTTGTCCGCGTGGACGAAGGCTTTGCTCCTTTCAGTGTTTCCCTCTTTACCGGAAGCGGTGAGTCCTGCATCACGAGCACAGGCTCGTTCTACTGGGCGGGAGGAAGAAAGTTATCCGCAAACCTTACTTTGGATTCCCTCCATGCGGCTTCTGTAGCCGAGGCTGCCTCCTTCTTTCTGGACAGCAAGAAGGCCGGGAAGGTGAAGCAGTATGTGCCCCGTCTGGAGCCAATCGTGGCGGACGGGGAGCTTTCGTTCTCCACGGACTTCAAGGACATAAATTATGAGATTTCTTCTTTTACAGTGAGAGAGAACGGTGCGGACGATGGAAAAAGCCTTGCCTTGTCCCTTTCTGGCAGCAAAAATTCTCTGTCTGTCAGGAAACTGGACTTGAGCTGGGGGCCTGTCCGCCTGAAGGCAGGGGCTGAGGCCCTGATGTCTCTTGAGGATAAGGAAGTCAGCTTTACCACGTCCATGGACTTGAACGGGATTCCCTACGACTTCACCGGTTCCTTTGCCAAGGGGCGCTGGTTCAACCTCTCCGGTTCCTACGGCATAAGCATAATCGCGAATCTTGAGAATGGTGCCGCCGGCTCCGTGAGTATCCTGTCTTTCCCGGTCTCACTGAAGAAATTTGAGTATGCGCTCTCCCTTGACGGGGACTTCAACGTGAAATCCCTTCAGGATTTCAAGGCCGGGATAAAGTCCTTCCAGCTGGAGGAGACGAAAGGCAAGCTGGGCAGGTCGCCGAAAATCTCCCTGACGGGAAAGCTTGACCCGATGGGCTTCATCATAGATTCAATCTCCTATTCCGACATAAACACCTCCAACGGGGGAAAAGGTCACGTCCTGTGGAACATACAGGACGGGATACTTGAGTCGGCGAACCTCTCCATAAAGATGGCGAATGAATTCTCCCGTGAGACGATAAGCATTGCGGGTGACTTTACGAATCCCCTGCACGCCAAGCTGACCAAGGAGACTTTGCTGCATGACTGTTATTTCTCCCTGATGAGCGACATACGGGCTTTCCCCCTGATGCGGCTGATTCCGGGGCAATATGCCGACGATACCTTCAACGGCTCCATCGTCGCGAGCGGGACCATCGAGAACCCCTATGTCTCCGTCAAACTGGAGAATTTCTCCGTGCAGCTGGGAACAAAGCCTGTTATCGTGAACGGGATTGCCGAGCTCCTGGAGGGAGACCTGTTCATCCCTGATCTGGACATTGTGTGGGGAGGGATGAGGCTGACTGACTTCACTACCGACCTGGACCTGACGACCTTCAACGGGACCGCGTCCGGCGAGTATTCCATGCGGGTGCTGGGCAACCACTACATAAAGATGCCGCTGAAACTTGCCATAAAGAACGAGGACGAGACGCAGGAACGGCACAGCCTTCTGGAGCGCTTTGTCCCTGCGAAATTCACTGTGGACGTGGATTCTTCTGTCAGCTGTGAGGGAATTATAAAGGGAACGATTCCGCTCAAGGCGGACGTAATCCGCGAGGGCAGGGACATACACTTCGCCACGGACAAGGGCCTGGGGGTGAGCGGAAGCTTTTTGACGGGACTGGGGAATCTCAGCGTGAGGGTCAGCGATGACAAGCCTCTTCACGGGCGCGCTGACGGTACCATCAAGAATTCGATGATAGACCTGACCATCAAGGACATAAAAGGGGATTTCTCCAAGTTTCAGGATCTCCTCAGCACGGAGGCGTTCGGTCTGTATGGCGGCCTCGCCTCGGGCTATGTCGCCATAAAGGGCATGACGAGCGACCCGAGCCTGGACGGTACCCTGCTCATCAGGAATCTGGAGGTGGGCGTTCCTGCGGTGACTGAGGATCATCTGCATGCCAAGAACGTGCTCATTACGATGCTTGGGCAGAGGATTGAGCTTCCGAGCTGCAGGGTCATAGCGGGAGGAACCAGGCTTGACCTGACTGCGCTTCTTCGCAAGGAGCGGTGGAGGATGGCTTCCGTAGACGTGACCGCCAAGACCGTGGAGGATGACAGGCTCTTCGTGAAAATGGCGATACCGAGGACGGACGTGAAGGGGAGGGTTGCGTTCGATGCTGCCATGCACTTCGAGGATTCCACGCTTAAGACCGACATAAACGCCTCCATCGAGCAGGGAGAGGTCGGCATCGTCACCGCCCTGACGAACATCCGGCCCATCGGTACCCTCGTGACCCTTTCCGGCGGCACGGTCAGGGAGGCAAAGAAGGACACGGGCAAGCCGAGCGCGTGGCAATCACTTACCAGTTCGAACGACGTGATAATAAACGTCAATGCGACCGTGGGACGCAAGGTTGACCTCGTGATAAATCCCCTGATACAGGCGATGGTGAACCCTGGTACCAAATTTGAGTTTTCCCTGGACACATCCCAGTCTTCTTGGAGCATGAAGAGCGACGTGGGGCTGAGGGGTGGCCATTTGACCTATCTGAGCCGGAACTTCTACCTTCGGGAAGGCCAGGTGACGCTGAACGAGAGCGAGAAATCTTTCAACCCCCTCATAACGGCACGGGCCGAGACCAAGGAGCGCGATACGGACGGTGTCGTGGTCACCCTGATTCTGGAGGCCGTCAAGCAGAGTTTCGCGGCTTTCTCGCCCCATGTGTATTCCAATCCGCCCAGGTCCGAGGCCCAGATTATGGCCATGCTGGGGCAGGTCGTGACCGCAGACTCCGTGAATGCCGGCAGCTTCCTGCTTTCGGGGCTTGATTACGGGGTTCAGTTTACGGTCATTAAAAAAATGGAAAACGCATTGCGTGATTTGCTGAATTTTGATATATTCTCTGTACGCATGAACATCTTGCAGAATGCCCTGAACTACGGGCTTTCCGCTTCAAGAAGCTCCTATAACGGAAGTTTTAACGGTTATAGTAACCCCTTGGGTAACTTTTTGGACAATGCGAGTGTTTATATGGGTAAGTATTTCGGCGATTCTATTTATGCCGATGCCCTGTTGCAGTTTACGTATGACGAGTACTCCGGCATGAGGGGGGCGGGCATGCTGGGCAGCGGAATTGTTTTCCGGCCTGAGCTTGGCATCGAGCTGGAGGCTCCATTCGCGAACATAAGGTGGAATTTTGCCCCTGACCTTGAACCATTGAGGTACGGGAACGTGCCGGATATAGTGGCAGGCAATTCCATAACTTTGTCATGGAGATTTACGTTTTGACGATGAGGACTTGTATGCATATAAAGAGGTTGCTTTCTGTTTTCCTTCTCGTTCTTGTGGCTGGGCTTACCCTGCTTCCGGCTCAGGAATCGGATGACTGGTATTATGGCAAGCCTATCCGGGATATAAAATTCAAGGGGCTGGATAATGTCAGCGAGAGCGACCTCAGGGGCATAACCGAGCGTTTCTTAGGGGAGAGCTTTTCGGACGAGCTCTTTGCCGATCTCATAAACAAGCTTTTTGCGCTGGATTTCTTTGAGGACCTTGAGCCGAGCGCGGTTCCTCTTGACAAGGGAAAGCAGACTGTCAGGATTATCATAAATGTCGTTGAGAAACCGGTCGTTCAGAAGGTCCGCTTCTTCGGCGCGTACAAGGTCAAGATAGACAACCTCAAGGATCAGGTTTCCACCAAGGACAAGGCTGTCTTCGATGAAAGCAAGGTTGCGGTGGACATAACCGCCATACGGAATTTTTATTATTCCAAGGGATTCAGTGAAATTGAGGTTACGTCTGAGACAGAGGAGGGGAGCGATGGTATCATCGTTACCTTCCATATAAATGAGGGAAGCCAGGTTGTCGTCAAGGATATTGTTTTTACCGGTAACCGCATGGTCTCCGCGAGGACCCTCAGAGGCAAGCTCACGTCCAAGAAAACGAACATACTGAACCGCGATGGATTCAGTGATGCTTCTATCGAACAGGACAAGAAAGCGATAATGCAGTATTACGCCGACAACGGTTACATCGACGTGAACGTCATAAACGTGGAGCAGACTTCTGAATTCAACGCCAAGAAGGACAGGCAGGAGATAACCCTCACTTTTAACATAGAGGAGGGGTCCCAGTATACATTCAGTGGGCTGACGATAGAAGGATGCGAGATTTTCACTGCCTCGGAGCTTCTCTCTTTGGTCAGGCTCAAGCCGGGGGACGTGTTCAATATAACCAAGTTCCAAGAGGGCATATCCGAAATCCAGAGCAAGTACACCAACTGCGGCTACTGGTCCAACCAGTATGTGCCGCAGCTGAACAGAGATTCTGATGCCAAGACCGTGGGTTACGTCCTTCACATACAGGAGGGGGAGCGGAGCCATATTGAGAACATTCGCCTGCAGGGAAATACCAGGACAAAGGATGAGGTAATTCTCCGCGAGCTTCCCATCAAGGAAGGTGACGTGTTTTCCAACGAGAAGGTGACTACGGGGCTCCGCAGCCTCTACAACCTCCAGTATTTCTCCAGCATCGTTCCTGAGGTCACTGCCGGGTCTGAGGCGGATCTTGTTGATCTGAACCTTAAGCTCGTGGAGCAGGGAACCAGGTCGATTCAGTTCGGAATGACATTCTCTGGATCGTCCAATGCGGATGATTTCCCGATATCCCTGTCCTTCGGGCTTTCGGACTCCAACCTTTTCGGTTTGGGAAAAACCTTGAGCTTGTCTGCATCCTTAGCGACAAACAATCAGTCCGTGTCGGCAAGCTACGGTGTGCCCTATCTGTTCGGCAAGCCGATTTCCAATACGGTTTCCCTGTCCTACACGAGGGCAAGATCCTTTACTCCAAGGAATATTTTCCTTGCTGACGGATCTGTGGACAACCTGACCAACTATTTGGAGTTCATACAGCATAAGATTTCCCTTTCGGATTCAATTGCGAGGAGATGGCAGCTCCGCTGGGGTGACTTTACCCTTGCGGGAGGAGGTTCCGTTTCCTTGCTGACGAATGTCTATAACGGGGATGCGTTCATCCCGACGTTCTCTGCGATTGATGAATATCATAACAGGTGGAACCCGAAGAATTCCGTGTTCGGGCAGGCATCCTTCGACGGCCGCGACTTTTACTTCAACCCGAGCAAAGGCTGGTTTGCGAGCCAGAGGCTGACATGGATCGGACTTCTTCCGAAGGGGCTGATATCCGATGATTTCGGAGAGACGGAATTCATCTTGAGGTCAACTACGACGGGTGAGGCTTATTTCCCGCTTGTAAATACGAAGCTTACTGAGAAGTTTGCCTTTCAGCTCATACTTGCGGGTATAAGCCAGTTCACTACCCAGCATGCGTTCTTCGGAAGTGCAATATCTTCCACGAACAAGCTTTCCCTGGATGGTATGGTGTTCGGGCGTGGATGGGAGATATCCGACAAGGATATTGGCAATGGAGACCTGTTGTGGAACAACTCTATCGAGCTCCGCTATCCTTTCCTTACGAACGCGCTGTCATTTGACATTTTCTTCGATGCCTCAATGGTTAAGAACACGGCGGTCGGCAATTTGGACATAAGCGACGCAAGCAACTGGTTCTTCAGCTTCGGTCCGGGACTCCGTTTGCTCATGCAGCAGTTGCCAATCCGTGTGTATCTGGCGAACAATTTTACGGTGAATGATGGCTTTACCTGGCGCAAGGCGAACGGCAATGTCGCTGACAGCTTCCTGTCGGGCTGGCATTTCGTCCTGTCATTCTCCTCTCCGAACAGGTAAGTATAGTTGCCAGGAGGTTTGTATATGAGATGCACGAATATAATCAGAGGTCTTGTTGTCTGCTTTCTCTTGTTTCTGTCACAAGAGGCATTTTCCCAGCAGATTACCCGTTTTGCCGTGATAGACACGGCGAGGGTTTATCAGGTTTATTTCCGGAATTCCTCTCCTGTCCGAAACTATGAGAACAAGAAAGGCGACTATCAGAACGAGATAGACAGTCTTACCAGCGAGCTGGAGAGACTGCATGACCAGAAGCTTGAGTACGAGCGGAACGGGGATTCGGACTCCGCATCCCGCATTGCCTCAGAAATTTCCCAGAAGACGGATTATATCAGGGAGTATACGGCTGCGAAGAATGCAGAACTGGAATCGCTTAAGGCTTCTCTTGAGAATAACGATGAATTCTATGAGAGCCTGTATGCGACGATAGAGAAAATCGCAGAAAGCGGAGGTTACAGCGTCGTCATGAGTTTGCAGCAGGCGAATGCGATTCTCTGGTATAGCCCCTCCGTCGATATAACTGATGATGTCATAAAGCAACTGGGGTTATAGTGGCAGACGAGACCCCTCTTTTCCGTCAGTATCAGGGGCTGAAGGACCAGCACCCGGGCGAGATTTTGTTTTTTCGCTTGGGTGATTTTTACGAGATGTTTGACGATCAGGCAGAGGAGGTCTCCAAGCTTCTGAACCTGACCCTTACTCACCGGGGAGAGCACATGATGTGCGGTATCCCCTTCCATGCGTATAAGGTTTACTTGGCCCGTTTGCTCAGGCTGGGCAAGAAGGTGACGATTGCCGAGCAAATTGGTCCCATCTCTCCGCACGGGCAGCTGACCGAAAGAAAGGTTGTGGAGACAATTACGCCGGGGACTGTCCTCGACAGCGAGTTCCTGGATGGCGGGGTCAACAATTTTCTTTCGGCCTTCGTAATATCCAAGAAGAAGGCCGCCTTTGCCTTTCTGGATGTTACCACCGGGGAATTCAAGGCGACGAGTTTCCCCTTGGAGGGGCTGTCCGAAAGCTTCCAGAAAGAACTTGGGCGATGCATGCCACGCGAGCTGCTTCTGCCCGAGAGCACGAGGAACTTGGATTTCATATCCCAGCTTGCCGCTGACCCGGGGAGAATAGCCATCTCTTTTTATCCTGACTGGCATTTTAATGCGAAGCAGTGCTATGACAGGCTGCTCTCGCATTTCAAGACTTCGTCTTTGTCGGCTTTTCAGCTCACGGAGGCGTCCCCGGAAGTTCCTCCTGCAGGCTTCCTGCTTGATTACATGGAGAAGGCGACTAACTCGCTTTCCCCGCATGTGGAGGGCATCACTGTTTACAAGGACAGCGACTACGTTGTCATAGATGAGTCGTCGCGGAAAAACTTGGAGATAACGGAGAATCTGAGGGATGGAAGCTTCGCGTTCTCCCTGCTTGAATGCCTGAATCAGACCAAGACTTCGATGGGCTTGCGGATGCTCCGGCATTTTTTGATGTTTCCCCTCAAGGACGCGGAAGCCATCAGAATGCGTCAGGAGCATATCGCCCTCTTTGTCAATGATGTCAGCTTGCAGAGGAATTTCCGTACGCAGATGGACGGGATATTGGACATAGAGCGGCTTGCCGGCCGTATCGCGATGGACCGGGCGCATGCCAAGGATTTGAAGGCTCTTGAACGGAGCCTGAGGCTCTGGCTTGATGCGCAGGAGCTTCTCGGAAATTTGAACTTTGCGTCCCTGGCTTCAGACACGGCCCGGCAGATAGTCTCTCAAATCGATGCTGCCATAATGGACGACCCGTCCACCGTGTTTACTGAGGGCAGGATGATAAAGACCGGTTGGTCCGAGGAACTTGACCGCTGGAGGGAGGTCCGTGACAATTTCAACAAGGTTCTGGAGGAGTATGCCGAAGAGGAGCGGAAAGCGACGGGCATTCAGAGCCTCCGGATAAAGAACACGGCGAGCCTGGGCTATTACATCGAGATAACGAGGGCCAAGCTTTCCCTTGTGCCTGACTATTTCATAAAGAAGCGGACCCTCGTGAATATGGACCGTTTTACGACGGCGAAACTCAAGGAACTTGAGGATAAGCTGAACGAGTCCGGCGAACGGATTCTGCAGCTGGAGCACGATCTCTTCGTCGAATTCCGTTCCTCGCTCAAGCAGCATATCGGTTATCTCAGGCAAATGGCGGCAGAGATAGCGTATGCAGACTGTATCTCAGCTCTTGCCGAGTCAGCCATGAGAAATTCTTGGTCCCGTCCTGTCGTGGAGGACAGCATGGTGTTCGATGTCCGGGAAGGCCGTCATCCGGTCGTTGAAAAGCACCTGCCTTCCGGGGAGTTTGTTCCCAATGACCTGGAGCTGTGCGAGGGGGAAGCGACCTTTGCTCTCATAACTGGTCCGAACATGGCAGGAAAGAGTACCTTCCTCAGGCAGAATGCCCTGATTGCCCTCTTGTCACAGATAGGAAGTTTTGTGCCCGCCTCCAGCGCACGGCTCGGAATAGTGGACAGGATTTTCTGCAGGGTAGGGGCGAGCGACAACCTCGCCCGAGGAGAGTCTACCTTTTTGGTCGAGATGTCCGAGACTGCCCGTATCCTGCGGTCTGCCACGGAGCGCTCGCTCGTCATAATGGACGAAGTGGGCCGGGGAACAAGCACGGAAGACGGTCTTTCTATTGCTTGGGCGGTCAGTGAGCATCTTTTGGGGAGCATTAAGTGCAAGACCTTGTTTGCCACGCATTATCATGAGCTTACTCGTTTGGAGAACCCGCATATAAAGAAACTGTGCATGGCCGTCAGCGAGGACGGCAAGGACATCGTGTTCCTTCGTAAGGTCATTCCTGGTGCCAGCGAAAACAGCTACGGTATTCATGTCGCGCGTCTTGCCGGTATTCCTGCCCCGGTTTTGGAGCGGGCGGAGGCCATTCTCTCTCATATACAGGCGGATGCGGAGGACCGGCCGGTTCTGGCAGAAATCCCCGCCCCCCGGCAGGATGCGGCGGGAAAAGAATGCTCCTCCCAGCCGCTTCCCGGCTTGTTCAGTGATGAGGAGCTTGTTCTGGATGAGATTCTTTCATCTGATCCTGACAACCTTACGCCACTGGGGGCTCTGGAGCTGGTCACCAGGTGGAAGCATACCCTCATGCCCCAGGGGTAGGGCAGAGGGAATCGGTAGTTACAGGGTGCCTTTTATGGACGCGAACCGTGCGGTTCTCTTGTCCTCGCCCCAGTCCTTTGTTCCGTACGCTGCGTTCCGGATATAGCCCCTAGCTTGAAAGAGACGGCTGGATGCGGAAGGATGGGTTTTTACCAGTCCGCTGGTTTCCGTCTTTTCCCGTTCTTTCAAGTCTTCGAGCATTGCACGCAGTGCAACGGGATTGTATCCCGCGTCAGCCATGAGGGATGCTGCCTTTGCGTCCGCCTCAAACTCCTGGGTCTTGGAGTATCCGGTCGTGCTGAGCGTTGTCATCAGCTCATCAGCAGCGTCACCAAGCCCTTTCTGGTAGGCACTCCCGGTCACTATGGAGCCGGCAGCATCCAATGCACTCAGGGCGGCCTCGTTCAGGCGGCTTGTCTTTATGGACTTGACCGCATGCCCCAGTTGTATGTGCCCGATTTCATGGGCTATGACAGCAGCCAGCTCATCCTCGGAGGAAGCACATTTCAGAAGCCCCCGTGTGACGAATATGTGCCCGCCAGGGGTCGAAATCGCATTAATCTCCTTGCTGTCCAGTATGGCGACGTGGTAACCGTTATAGATGTCCGGCATATCGGACGATGAGGTTATTGCCGTGCATATCTCGTTGACGTATTCCGTGGCCGTGGAATTCTGATAAAGCTTGTATTTCCCCAGAATCTTGGATGCAACTTCCCTTCCGATGTAGTATTCCTGTTCGGGGGTTATCTCTTCCTTGGACTTGGCTATGGCTGCCCGGCTCTCATCTATCTTGACCCTGTTCTTGTCGGACATGGCCTGCCCTTTTTCCGTAACCTTGTCGGCTGCCTTTTGCATTCCGGCGGTCATCTTGTCCGTAGTCTCACAGGATGCAAGGAAGATGACTGCCAGGAATAACGGGACCACCCATCTCGTTCCTGCTTTCATCATTCTGCTGCCTTGAGGCCGCCTTTGGCCTTGAAAGATTCGTTTGCGCTGTTGCTGACGGAGTTCTTCTCCACAGCATTCACTGCGGCGTAGTTGTTGCCATTACCATCCATGTCCATACCATCTCCGAAGCCTTTTCCTGCGAGGGCAATTTCTTTTGCATCGGTCGAAACCTTACTCCCGGCGATGATTCTTCTTTTTGTAATTGCATTTGTGCTGATCCAGCCCTCAGTGTTTCCTTTTTTGACTAAGGTCCAGTTGCCGTCGGTTTTGACCCAGGTAACGGGATCGCCATACTGAACGCTCAGGACGTTCTTGGATGAACCTGCGGGCTTTGCCTTCAGGTTGGAGTTCTTTACTGACACGTAATACGTCTCGGCGAATGCCGCCACTGAAATCAGCATGGCCACCGCGGCCGACAGGATTTTCTTGGTGAATTTCATAAAACCCTCCGTTAGATACATTAAGAATAAAAACTGATAGCCTCTAAAATCCTAGAAGATTTTCCTCCGTTTGTCAAGAAAACGGTGCGGGCATCATATTAGATAAACAAGCGGGCCGTCATTTGATTACAAGCTTGCTACGGCCAGCTTTTTATTTTGAAAACGAGGGCTTCCTACTTGAACTTGAATTTTTTCTCTGTTCCCTTGAGGAGCCGTTTGATGTTCTCCTTGTGGCGGAAGATGAGCAGGAGGACGGATGCCGTGCAGATGACGGGAACCCAGGCGGACTCGTAACCGAAGACGAGGAGCAGGGGTGGGCAGACTGCCGCCGCCAGCATCGTCGCGAGGGACATATACTTTATCGTAAAAAGGATGAGGCAGAGAACTACGGCGGCGATAAGACCGATCCTCCAATCCATAAGGAAGATTGCGGCGACTGCTACAAGGAAAGCTTTGCCTCCCTTGAGACGGTACCAGACGGGATAACAGTGTCCGAGCATGGCAAAAAAACCCGTGAAGGAAGCCCCGAGCTGGAAGGGGAGTCCAATCTTTGTGAACAGGATTGCCCCTCCAAGGCAGAGCAGCACCCCTTTGCCGACATCCAGGATGAAGACCAGCCAGGCGGTCTTGCCGTAGACCCGGTTAAAATTCGTAAAACCGGGGTTGCCGCTGCCTTTTTCCCGTATGTCCTC
Source organism: uncultured Spirochaetaceae bacterium (assembly GCA_902773215.1). Classification (GTDB taxonomy): domain Bacteria; phylum Spirochaetota; class Spirochaetia; order Treponematales; family Treponemataceae; genus Treponema_D. The sequence continues at coordinate 11,122 of CACYDQ010000160.1, forward strand.
GTTATAGAGGAGCCTGGAGAGGACTATCGCAGGGTTCAGCCCTGATATAAGGTACGCCACAAGGGCACAGATAATACAGACGGGAATGATTCGCTCCATAAAAACACCTGTTATTGTAATATCAGAAGGTAATCGTAGATTTCCTGCCCGCCGTCTATCTCGTAAAGCTCAAGCTTGGGGTAGCTTTTTTTCATTGCCATGTGAAATCCTTTTCGTTCATCCCCGGCGACAGACTTCCCGTATATCACGATCATGAACTCATGTTGCCCTGCCTGTAGCGAGTCTGCGAGCTTTCTCGCCGTCTCTATCCGTTCTTTGTCGCAGGCAAGCATGTTCTTGCCGCAGAAACCTATGTAGTCCCCGCTGTGGATTTCTATGCCGCCGAGCTTTGCATTCCGGACGGCAATGGAAACTTCCCCTGTCTGCACTCCCTCCATCGCCTGCATGAAGTTCCGGGCTATTTCTTCGCTGTCTCCGCTGTCGTAGGAGAGCATCGTGAGCGCGGCATAGCCGTCTCCTATCGTCTTGCTGTCTATGACGCGGATGTCCGCCTTCTGGTACAAGCTGGCAGCCTGCCGGGCTGCGAGAATGATGTTGGAGTTGTTGGGCAGGACAAAGATTGTGTCGGCGTTCACGGCGTCGAATGCTTTGATGAACTCCTCGGATGAGGGATTCTTGCTCTGTCCCCCGTCTATCACGAAGTCTGCCCCGAGCTCTCGGAATGTCTTCTGGATGCCTTCCCCTCCGGCGACGGCGATGGTCGCGTACTTCTTGCGCTCAGCCTGTTTCTCCGCCTTGACAATCTCGCCGTGTGCCATGAAGTTGTTTGTCACGGTGGATTCGTTATGTTCGAGGGTCATGTTCTCGATTTTTATCGTCAGGAACTCACCGTACTTCTGGCAGTAATCCAGCACCATCCCGGGGGTCATCGTGTGAACATGTACCTTGACGATTGTTCCTTCCTGGAAGGCGACGATGGAGTCCCCGATTGTGTTCAGGAAGCTTATCAGGTTGTCAATCTTGAAGCTGGAAAGCTCTATCTTTGAAGTTTGCAGCCGGAGCAGGAACTCCGTGCAGTAGCCGTACTTCATGACGTCGAATTCCGTGAACTTGCTGAAGTCCAGTTTCTTCTGTGCCGGGCTTGCGGTGTAGGTCTCCCCGCTTATGCCCTCTCCTCTGAGCGTCCTGTAGATTCCCTCGACGATGTAATAAAGCCCTGCTCCGCCGGAATCCACGACACCTGCCTCCTTGAGTACGGAGAGCAGCTCGGGCGTGCGGTCCAGGGAGTCCCGCATCTCCTTGAGCGTGTCGTCCATAAGGGAACTGCCGCTTGACTCGTCGTTCACCCGGGAATAGACGAAGTCGCTCGTCTCCCTGGCGACGGTCAGTATGGTGCCTTCCGTCGGGTTGACGACGGCCTTGTATGCCCTGTCCACGCCTTTCTTGAGCGCGTCGGCCAGGTCTATGACGCTTGCTGTCTTCTTGTCCTTAAGACCGTCGGCGATTCCCGCGAAGAGCTGGGACAAGATGACTCCTGAATTGCCCCTCGCGTTCATCAGCATACCCGAGGCAATCTTGGATGATGTCTCTCCGATGGAGCTTTCGTTTATGTCGTCGAAGGCCCCAATCCCGCCCTCTATCGTCAGGCTCATGTTCTCGCCTGTATCCCCGTCCGGAATAGGGAACACGTTCAGATCATTGACTATCTGGGCGTGTTCTCTCAGGTTCGCTGCCCCTGCCGTGATGAATTTGATGAGGTCTTTCCCGTCAAGCACGTTGCTGGCCATTACCATTCCCCTCGATTTTAGCCTTCGAACGTTACTTCTTTGCCGGTTGCCCAGATGCCTATCGCATCGGGTCCGATGGATGCCCCGATAATCGGTCCTATATAGCTGACGTGCACGTCCTGGCAGCCAATCTCGTCTTTGAGCAGCTGTGTGAGCGTATCCACTTCTTCTTTCTCGCAATCAGCGTGGCAGAGGTAGATGGTCTGGTTCTCCGCGTCGGTTATGGACTCCTTGAGCATGCTGACTATCTCATGGAAGGAGTTCATCCTGCCCTTGACCTTCTTGACGGCGACCTGATCCCCTTTTGCGTCTGCAATGAGGATGGGCTTGACACCGAGCAGGTTCCCGAAGAATGCTGCGGATGCCTTGACCCTGCCGGCCCTCTTGAGGCTGTCCAGTGAATGAACGGTGACGTACTCGTTTATCGTCTTGCGCTCGGCGACCAGTTTATCGTAGATTTCCTTTGCGCCAAGTCCTTGGTCGCGGTAGGTGGCACCCTTTATGGCGAGGAGACCCTCACCCATGCAGGCGTTCATGGAGTCAACGCAGAAAATGTTCGCGTCGGGCCGGGATTCGAGCAGTGTCCTGGCGACGACGGCTCCGGTGTTGACCGAGCCGGACTGCTTGAGCGAGCAACCGATATATACGATGTCGAAGCCCTTGTCAAGGTACTCGGTAAAAATCCTCGTAAACTCGTCCGGCGGAACCTGAGTCGTCAGAATACGATTGCCGTCCCTCATTATGTCATAAAGCTGCTTGGGCGTATAGTATTCGAAATCCAGGCTTGCCCACTGCTCTTTGCCGTCATAGACGGTCTTCATCCGTGCGTAATCGATGTCGTATTTTTCCCTCAGGTCCCGGCTCATGTCAGAGCAGGAATCGGTCAGAATCTTTACTGGTCTCATTGCATACCTCTCTTTCTTTAGACTATCCTTTTATCAGGATAAAAGGAATGGGCGTTATGCATACGTTTGACTGAATTTTAGGCATTATTTTTGATTTGACCAATCATTTTTTGCATGGTATAATTCTTTTCCATGGAAAACTTGACCAAACGGGAGATAGAGAGGTCTTTCCTTGTCTTGCTTGGGGAGAAGGGGCTTGAGAAGGTGACTGTTGGCGACATAGCGTCTGCCTGCCGGATGAACAGGAATACGTTTTATTACCATTTCAAGGATATTCCTTCCCTGCTGGAGTCGATGTTCCTGGAAAGGGCGGAGCGGCTTTTTGGGGGCGGAGTTCCGGGAATGTCTTTGTCTGATGCTTTGGAGCGTTTCTATGCCTGCCTGGAGGAGAACAGGGTTTTGTTCTCTGCCGTGTTTGCATCCTCCCGGCGGGATTTGTATATGGGCTATTTCGGCGTGTTCTGTGGGAAGGTCGCATCTTGGCTTGTGGGAATAATCGGCGGAGAGCAGAAGCTTTTGCCTGTTCAGGTCGATGCCGTCGTGGAAATCCTCAAGTGTGAGTTCATAGGTCAGGTCGTCCAATGGGCGGACTCTGGTTTTTCCTATAATATGGAAGAATATGGCCTGAAAATCTGCCGGGGGATAAAATCATTCATATAATGGGGAAAAGCTCTTGACGGCTGTCAGTTTATAGGTCATTATATAATATTATGGTAGAAGTGACACGCTTGGACGGGAAACGGTACTGGATAAATCCGCACCAGGTCGAATATATGGAACAAACACCGGACTTGACCCTGACAATGCTTTCTGGCAAGAAAGTCGTGGTCAGGGAAAGCCCGGAGGAAGTTATTGAGCGGATAGTCGCGTACAGGCGGAAGATAGGCATAAACCAAGAATTATAGCCTTGAATCTATAACTTTCGTTTAGAATTTAAGAAGAATTTACCGACAATAAAAAAAACGGAATAGCGGGAGGCTCCTTCTTTTTATGGA
>CACYDQ010000161.1 GCA_902773215.1 uncultured Spirochaetaceae bacterium
ATGAAGGTGGGCCGCATCACGGACGTGATGACCGCCTACACCAAGGTGCTGCTCGGCGTGCTCGCGTCCGGGCATGCCGTCCGCCTGGGCTCGCTCGGATGCTTCTACATAGCCCCCATGGGCATAGCGGCAAACCCGGGCGAGCGGCTCCCGCTCACGGTGCGCTTCTCGCCCGACGGGACGCTCTTGGACGCGGTGTCCAGGGTGGAGGTGTCCGACAGCACTGTCGCGGCCCCGGGCGTGGACTTCGGAACTATTACCGATGTTGCCAGGGTTGCGGCGGACGGGACGCTGACCGCGGGAGGAGTCGTCATGGTGGAAGGCTCTCGCCTCCGCATCGGCGGGGAGAACAGCGGCCTGTGGCTCGCCCCGGCGACCGATGACGGCAAGCCGGCTGGCACGGAGGCGGAGTGGCAGAAGGTGTCCAGCTTCCTGTACAACTTCCCGAGCAAGCTCCTGTTCACGCTGCCTGCTGACCTGGCGGCGGGAAAGTACGTGTTCGTTCTCCGTACGAGGTTCGGCGGGAGCTCGAAGTACGAGCGGAAGGAGATGCTTGAGGGCGTGAGCGGCGCTTTCACTGTCAGGCAGCCCTAATCGGGACGGGGAGGGGGTGCGGTGCCCGCCGTGCCCCCGCCTCCCCTTCCGGGACGGCATCCCGGAAAGGGAGCTTGCCCTTTTCCCGGTTATGCACGGGTCCGCCCGGGGCGGCAAGGCTCGGGGGCGGCCCGTCATGCCGGTTCCGTGCAGGCCTGCTTGACTTCCCGGATCATGTTCCCGATGGATTCCTGGACGTTCGGCGGAAGGGAGTCGAGCTCGTCGATGAGCAGGCGGTGCTTCTGGTACTTCTGCAGCGAATCGGGCATCGTCCGCCGGGGGCTGTTTTCCGGCTCCAGCCCCGTCAGGAGGTATTCCACGGAGACACCGAGGACTTTCGCGATGCGGAGCGCGACGTCGGCGGCGGGGACGCTGCCTCTCTTGATGCCCGTGGAAAGGCTCGTGAGCGAAAAGTCCGCGCGGTATGCCAGCTCCTTGCGCGACAGGTTCCTATATTCCCTCTCCGAATCCACGGTTTCCCAGAAATTCATGGCAGGAATTTAGCACAAAAGTGTTTTTTCTGCGTTGACTTCTTCAATATTGTGTTTTATACTGGTAAAGAAGACACTATTGTGTCTCAAGACACATTTGTTCCTTGTCGGTGGTGGGTAGAATGAATGACGAAGATGTCCTTTCTGTCGGAGAGGCGATAGACGCAATACGAAACAGGAAAAACTCCCTTTCCGCAAAGCTAGCGGGAGAAATAAAAGCTGATGACATTGCACGTCTTAGGGACGCAATCCTTGCGGGCGGCGAGGATTGCCTTGTCTCGCTTGATTTGTCAAAGACCGCAGGCCTGAAGGAGCTGAAGGATGAGGCGTTCCTGGAGTGTGCGGCCCTCAAGTCTGTCATTCTTCCCGACAGCGTTGAATCGATAGGGAAGAAAGCTTTTTCCAAATGCACGGCATTGACTTCTTTCGTGGTTCCCGTGAAGGTTTCCCAAATAAGAAAGAAGACGTTCAGCAAGTGCAGGTCGCTGAAATCCGTCGTCCTTCCTCAGATGCTCACGGAAATCGGCAAGAAAGCGTTCAAAAAATGCAGTTCGCTTTCTTCCATAGAATTGCCCCCGAAACTTAGCTCGATAGGGAAGTCCGCTTTCTACGGATGTTCCTCGCTGGAGTCAATCAATATTCCCGACATGTGCATTTTCATAGGGGATCAGGCTTTCGGGCGGTGCGCGAAGCTGACGCATTTTTCCATCGGGACAAGCTACGCTTACAGCTCGGAAGGAGGAGTCCTGTACAACAAGGATAAAACGAGGCTCCTTGCATATCCCACCGCGGCAGGGGAGATACATCTTGCAAGCGGGCTGAAAGAAATAGAGGCGTATGCCCTTGCCGAGACTGCGGTGACGGCAGTCTCGATTCCTGAAGGCGTGGCTTCCATAAATGCCAATGCCTTTGAAAACTGCGTGGAGCTGAAATCCGTTTCCATACCGTCTACCGTCACTTCCATAGGAGCATGGGCGTTCGCCGGGTGCAAAAGCCTGGAGAACATACTGCTCCCTGCCGGATTGTCACAGCTTGGGGCAAGCGCATTCCGCAGTTGCGCGATAAAATCTATTGTACTGCCGGAGGGTTTGAAAACGATCGATTCCGGGGCATTCTCGTACTGCACGGGTCTCGGGAGCCTTGATATCCCTCCCTCGGTCTTTGAAATAGGTGCCGCCGTCGTATATATGTGCAGCGCGCTGACGCATTTCGCAATTGCGGACACCGATGGCTGGTATATGACGGATGATGAGTTCAACTGGAGGGCGAAAAACCGCGGAAAGGAAATAGACGTGGCATCCATAGCGGTAGCCGACTTTGCCGCCATAAACGGCAGGTTCATAAAGGCATATCTGTATAAAAAATGAAGCGAAAACAGGATGTTTTTCTGCTCGGGTATGAGGCCGGGTTCAAGACGGGCTATGAGGATGGGGACGAGAACAATCCCTGCAACGGGGCCGCTCATGTTTTTAGGAATGGCGGGATGCCGCCGGACAAGGATTTGTTTGCGCGGGCCTATCAAAAAGGATATGAACGTGGCTACCGCGCGGGCTGCAAGGAATTTTGGGATGGATTTGATGAATAGCTGAGCCAAAAGACGGCGGCTATCTATCAGATAGAATACAGATATGCGATGCGTAAATCGCAAGGAGAACGAGTATGAGTAAGGAACAGTGGGGGCATGGATGGCATCATGGGCGTGCATATGGTTATGATGAAGGCTATAGAGATGGGACAAATGATGATAATATCGGAAAAATGGTGTCCGGAGCTATTGGTGGCTTTGTTGGTGTTATGGTAGCAGGTGCTGTTGGTGCTGCGCTTGAAACGTTAGGAGACCATCTGGAATCAAGAAAGAGAGGCGGGAATTATTATCCTTGTGCCAGACCTTTTTATGACGATGATGAGTGGGATGAAGACGAAGAAGACGAAGAAGAAGACGATGATGATGAAGAAGACGATGATGATGATGAAGAAGACGATGATGATGAGTGGGATGACGACGACGACGATGACTGGTATTAGGTCAGTGCGATAGACAAAAAGAGAAACTTTGGGGCATCCAATGAAGGTGTTTTTTGATGCCCCATAATCAAAAAGTAAATGGGGGAATTCTCCCACCCCTCATTCTCGCAGTGTAGTTGAGAGCAAAAAACATCGTAAGGAGAATCATTATGGGAAACAAAGAGAATGAGGAATTTTCTAAGCTGGTGGAAAGCGTCCGTTTCAAGACCTATGACAAGAAATACAGTTTTTATGATGAGACGCTGAACAGGATATACAAGCTGCTGCCGAAAGTGGACAAGAAACTGGTCAGGGAGGCAAGTTCATTCTGCTCGCTCGGCATTGACCCCAACCGTGCCGTGGAGGAGGCGGACTGGCAACCTGTCAAGCAAGCGATGAGGAAAGGTGGCGATGTTTCCATAAATCCTATTGGGATACCGATACCTCCTGCTGACGAAGACGAGTACAAAGACCTTTGGGAGCGCAGGGTAGACTGCCTTATGAAGCAGATAAAGCTGTGCGAGGAGCTAGAGCTTTTCCCGGAACATGACGATGACGGCAATCCCGTCAGCTATCAGTATTTTGACAACGATTTCTGCGAGCGGATTTTCGGGATGCTCCTGTCGGAAGAGAAGGATACCGTGCGCAGGACGGCAGTTCCCTATCCCCGTCTGCTCTTTGCGCTCGGTTTCATGCTGATAGAGTTGAATAACGCAGACGAGGCGGAAAAAGTCCTTGCGGAAGCAGCCGGCTGGAACCTTACGGATACGGAGACTTTGTTTGAATACTCGGAGGCGCAGAAGAGAAGAGGGGATTTTGACGGCTTCCTTGAGACGACGAAGAGGGCGTGGATGGTGTCCTACACGGCGGAAGCTGTTGCGAGGGGCTTCCGTAATTTCGCCTTTTATTTTGCAGAGAAGAAGGAATGGCAGAAAGCCTATGCCTGTCTGTGCCTGAGCACATCTTATGTCAACGACGAGGAGAAAATCTCCGATGAACTGCAATACATCCAAGAGAACGCGAAAGGCAGGCTGCAGGACGTAACCGATGAGATGCTTGAATCGTATTCCGATGAGATTCCCCTTGGTGCAAACCCCGATGTGATAGAGCTGCTCCAAGGCTATTGCGAGGAGCTGTATGGTACATACGAGAACAGGAAATGCCTTGAATATATGCAGCACCTGTATGACCTGACGGAAGACGCGGAGGTAAAGAAACGGATGAAAGAAATAAAGAGCGGCAAACATAAGAAATAGTTGCGGCTCGAGCTCTCCCCGCGTCACGACATTATGGGTCGAGAGGCAGTTGAAGGGGACGGGCAGGAGTTTATCATGGCTCAGGTTCACGCGGATTCTGCGATTCTTTCCATTGCGATAATCCTCCTTTCTGGTTTCCTGATGACGCGGGTCACGAGGAAACTGTGCCTTCCCAATGTCACCGCGTATATCGTCGCTGGAATCTTGATAGGCCCGTTCTGCCTGAACCTTATCCCGGCGCAAATCGTTCAGTCAATGGACTTCCTCCCTGACATCGCGCTTGCGTTCATTGCCTTCGGGACGGGAGAGTTCTTCCGCTTGGATGTCATAAAGAAGAACGGCGCGAAGGTCATCATCATAACGCTTTTAGAAGCCCTTGTGGCATCCGTTGTGGTCTTTGCTGTCTCGTTCTTCATGATGAAGCTGGACCTCGCCTTTTCCATAGTGCTCGCGGCACTTGCCTCCGCCACCGCTCCGGCTTCGACCATGATGACTATCCGGCAGACCGGGGCAAAAGGAGACTTCGTTGAGACCCTGCTGCAGGTCGTTGCCCTTGATGATATCGTCGGGCTCCTCGCATACAGCATCGCGATATCCGTGGCCCTGTCTTCGTCCGCCGGGGAAACCTTCTCCGTGTCACGGATTCTTGTGCCTCTGCTTTCCAATGCCGTGGTTCTTCTGCTGGGCTTTGCGTTCGGTCTCGTATTGAAACTGTTTCTTGCTCCCGGACACAGCTCTGACAACAGGCTGATTATCTCCGTCGCGTTCTTGTTTTCCTTCTGCGCCATCTGCACGGTGTTCGATGTGTCGCCCCTTCTGGGATGCATGTCGATGGGGACCTCCTACATAAATCTCACGGATGACAAGAAGCTGTTCAAGCAGCTGGGGTATTTTTCTCCCCCAATCCTGCTGCTTTTCTTTGTCCGTTCTGGGGTATCGTTTGACCTCAGTTCCCTTGTCTCCCGGTCGGCAAGCGTGGGCTCTGTTCCTCTGATTGTGATAGGCATAACATATTTTCTTGTTAGGATTGGCGGGAAGTATGCAGGGGCATTCATGGGCTGCGCAATCACAGGAAAGAATTGTCTTATCAGGAATTATCTTGGGCTCGCGCTGATTCCCCAGGCGGGTGTGGCCATCGGACTGGCCGCCATGGGGGCGAGAACTTTGGGAGGGGACACGGGTAGTGCGCTCCAGACCATAATCCTCGCCTCGAGCATCCTTTATGAGCTTGTCGGTCCCGGCTGTGCGAAGCTTTCTTTGTTCCTGTCCAAGTCCTACTCGAACAAGCTTGAGGATTTGGTTTCCGTGGAGGAGACCGGAGAAAATGGAACGAAAAAGAGCGAGCTTGAGCTTTTGATAGAGCGCATCCAGCAGATACAGGTGGAGCTTCCGAGCCACACTGTGAATGAGGAGGAGGCCGCTTACACTGAGGCTGCCGAGAATCATGACCGTGCGGAAGCGGAGGCTCACAAGGATCGGGTCAAATTCCACAAGATAAAGAAAAAACGGAGGAATCGATGAGCGGAGATACAGCCACAGGGTTTTTCTTGTCCACGAGCGACCCCCTGCTGAAATATATTGGTTCATGGGCAGGGGAGCTTACCGTCGGCTCCGTAATATTGCGGGTTTTGCTCTCGTTGTTCCTGTCCGCGATAATCGGCTGGGAGCGGTCAAGCAAACGGCATTCCGCCGGGTTCAGGACTTTCATTTTGGTTACGCTGTCAGGAACGCTCGCGATGCTCCTTGACATCTGCATTACCAGCAGGTACGGGAGCAGGCTTTTCCTGCTGTCCGCAGCGGCAATCGTTTCATCGTCACGGATTGCGACCCATACGTTGTTCTTCTCCTCGCGGAATCAGATAATGGGGCTTACCACATCCGTCGCTTTGTGGGCCAGCTGCTTTCTGGGGATGGCCATCGGTGCCGGTCTGTACAGCATTTCCATGGTCGCTTTCCTGACCATGATTTTCTGCCTCTCCAAGCTCCCTGCCCTTGAGTTCTATTTCAAGAACCGTTCCAATCATTTTGAGATTCATCTGGAGCTGCGGAACAGCCTCAACTTGCAGAACTTCGTCACCACAATCCGGCGGCTGGGGCTTCGGATAGATGCCATCGAGATGAACACGGCATACGCGAATTCCGGGTTGAGCGTGTATTCAATTGCGATTTCCATTTCGAGCGGGGAGCTTAAGAAGTACAAGACACACAGCGAAATAATCAAGGCTCTGTCTACGCTTGAGTATGTGTCTCACATAGAGGAGATATAACGCCGAGGGAGGGAATGGTAAACATCCTACTCATTAAAGCAATATGATGATCTTTTTAATAGGAGTAATATATGAGAGATGAACATTTAGTAAAGGAAGCAGAAGCAGGTGATGTTGATTCACAGTTTGAGTTAGGGATGCGTTATTCTATTGATAACCATGAAGAGTCCAAGAAATGGTTTGAGAAAGCTGCTGAAAACGGAAGCGTAGATGCTATGGTGGAACTGGCAGGATTATGTGAATCCGACGAGACTCCTGATACAGAATCTGCTATAAAATGGTATTTAAGGGCCGCCGAAAAAGGAAGCTTTGCGGCAATGGTGGGACTGATCCGTTGTTATAATGATAGAGCCGAAATCGAAAAATGGATTACCGAAGCCGAAAAAGTCGTTAGTAATCTCGATGCCGAATCTATATTTTACTTTGCAAATACATTGGGTGATTATCCTGAAAAAGCCATGAAGTGGTATGCCATATCCTCTAAACGGGGATGTGAATGGGCAAAACTTAAGCTTGAGCTGATATCATTAACGAAAGAGTTTGACAGTAACAAAACAGATTCTCTGCTAATCCAGATAATAGTGAAAACCATAGCACTGTGTCTGGAAATACCAGAGAAGAGAATTTCTATGGATACTACATTTGATTCTGATTTGGGTGCGGATAACTTGGATATGTTTGAGCTCATCTATTCTCAGGAGGAAGCTTTAGGAATTCAAATTCCTGACGATGAAAGTCTGGGAGAAAATGATATTGATGATGAATCTTGGTATAATTTTAAAATTAAAACTGTGAAAGAGCTTGTCAGTGTAGTTAAGAGGTATGTTTCTTGATATCTTGCTGCTCATTGGAGGCACGGAACTCGGGGTAGCTCCCACCCCAGTGAAGTGAGTGAAGTTTTACTTCACTCTACTTCACAAGAGTCCCGAGGCGTGGTATACTGTCCTTCAGGCAGGTGAGCGATGACTGTTGAAGATTTGATTCCGGGTCTGAACATAGAGGACACGCACAATGAATTCAAGGGTATCATAGAGGAAGGCAAGGGTGCTGCTTCTGGCAGGGCCAGGGAAATCGGCTGGCTCAAGACGGTCGCCGCGTTTGCCAATACGGACGGGGGCAGCCTCTATGTCGGCGTGGAGGACAAGACGCACAAGCTGCTTGCCCTGGACCATGATGCCGCGGATAAAATCGTCCTTATGGTTCACAGGCAGATAAAGCAGCGTCTGGAACCTGCCGTGCCGTACAGGATTGAGGCCCTTCCCCTGAAAAAGGACGGGCGTACACGCTATGTCCTGAGGATAGATGTTTCCCCGGGCAAAATCCTTCCGGTGACTCTGCACGAGGATAACCTGCTCGGCATTTACGTCCGAAGTTACGGGAGCACGGTGCTTGCAAGCCCGGAGCAGATCCGGGACCTCGTGCTTATGAGCGACAACAATCCATTTGACACGCCTTTCACCGAGGAGAAATTCGACAGGGCCGGCTTCGGCAAGTTGTTCTCGCTTTACAAAGAGCGCACGGGGAGGGAGCTGACGAAGAAAGCCCTTGTTTCCGCCGGTTTCATGGACAGGGCGGACAGGCTCTCGAAGGGGGCGGCCCTTTTTTCTGACGGGTACGGGGGGGAAAGGAGCAAGGTTGTCTGCACGCTCTGGCCGGAGCTGACGAAAGGAGGCTCCCTCATTCTCGCGAGCGAGGAGTTTTCGGGGAACCTGCTTGATTCGATTGAATTTGCGGTGCGCTTTGTCCAGAACCATTCCGTCAACGGCTACAAGAAGGAGGACACCGGCAGGAGCGATTATTTCTCTTACCCGGTCCGTTCCGTCACGGAAGGAATCGTCAACGCCGTGGCACACCGCAACTATTTCATGACCGGAAGCCAGATAGAGGTGAACCTGTTCAAGGACAGGCTTGAAATCACTTCACCCGGGGCTCTTCTGGGCGTGAGGGAGCTGAAGAAGGAAAAGAACATCTCTTCCATTATTCCCCGCCGCCGGAACGAGCTCATCTGCGCTATCCTCGTCTATTGCAGGTATATGGAGTCCAAGGGATCCGGATTTGACAAGATAGAGAGCGACTATGCCGGAAGGGGGGAGGCGTTCAGGCCTTTCATCTCTTCGGGGGGAAGCTCCTTTACGCTCGTGCTGCCGAACCTTACCTTCAAGGACGGCGTAATTGACGAGGGGTCTGTGCCCGAGGTTCACGTGAGGGGGCTTCTTTCGGGCAGGAACGATATCCCGGTATTGTCTTTCTGCTTTGGGAAGGAACGCAGCGTGAAGGAGATAGCGGAATACCTAGGCATACAGCCGTCTTCCTATTTCAGGAAGCAGGTGCTTGCGGAGCTCGTCAGGCAGGGATACTTGCTGGAGAATAAGACCGCAAGCCCCTTCCGCTATATGTCGAACCCTGACAGGGTTTTCGTCGGTGGGGAATAAGGGGCGGGGAACCCAGGGTAGCCCCCCAGCCCTGTGAAGTGAGCGAAGCTGGCAGTGAAGTTGAGTGAAGTTCTGCTTCACACAGCTTCACAAGCCTGCCCCGCTCCCCGCCTTATATCCTTACATCCGGTAGCTCTCCGTGGGGCCCAGGTACGATGCGGGCGGCTCCATGCCCTCGGGGAAGAGGACCAGCTTCTCCAGCACGAGCGTGGGGCAGAGCGCCTGGAAGCGCAGGGTGTTCAGCCCTTTCTTGCACCGTACGGTCGTCCGCCGCTTCTGGATGTTGTCCTCCGCTCCCTGCATCCACTCCTCGCTGAAGTAGGTGACGAATGTCTTTTTGTCCACCATGTTGAGCAGGGCGGGCTTGTCCCCGTTCATCGCGACGGTGTATTCCATCACGTTGTCGATGAGAGGCGGGTTGGTCGGCGAGAAATACAGCTCGAGCGTATATGCCCCCTCGCTTGCGGCGGTGAAGTTGTACTCGAGCCAGGGGATGTCCTTGTCCGCGGGCGTGAAGGGCGCGTGGAAGGCGGGCAGCACCTTCACCGCCGAGCCCGTGCGCCCGTAGCCTTTCAGGTGGGCGAAGGAGTAGGGGCCGGCGTCATGCTTTTCCGCATACTTGTTTGCCGGTATGGACACGTAGCCCTGCAGCTCGTGGTAGACGTTTTTCTTCATGGGGTAGTACGTGAGGAGCTGCCCGCACAGGGCCGGGAAATGCAGCTTCATGTGGCTGAACGCGGTGTCCACGCTGACGGTCGCCGTTCCCTTGCCTCCCATCCTGAACAGCATGTCCCTGTCCACCTTCACGATGAGGCTGTCGTGCCGGTGGAGGGCGGTCCCGTCGTAGTGCGACAGGGTGAGCCAGGGCTTGTCCGAAGAGAGCTTGTAGGGAATTGGGTCCTCGTTGGACGGGGCCAGGTGGATTTCCGCCGCCGCGTTGCCGGGGTTCATGAAGGTGTCCAGCGTCATCTCCTTCTCCGAGTAGTCCGTCCCCACGAGGTATTCCTCCCTGTCCGCGGGGTTCACGATGAGCCGGGGCTTCCTGGAGGGGTATATGCGGACGAGCGGGGGCTTCTTGTCGTCCTCGTCGTTCCAGTGGTCGAAGCCGATGTGCTCTGAGAGTCCGAATCCGTAGAACCTTCCCCCGTCCACGGCATGGTAGCGGTCGGTCAGCTTCTGGTCGAAGTCCAGGCATTCCGCGACCTTGTCGGCCCAGTCGTTCGCCTCCGCCCGGTTCTGCCTGGCGTAGAGCTGGTTCTTGGCCGACGCTGTCCAGAGGCGGGACACGTTGGCGGATCCTACCGCGGAATAGTAGACCAGCTCCCAGAACGCGCCCTCGATCGGCCGGGGGCATCGCGACAAAAGCTCGTCCGCGCTCCTGATTATCTCCTCCGACTTGGCGAGGAGCGCGTCGGCCTCCCCGTAATGGGCGGGGTGGTATGTGTCCGCCTTCATCCGCTCCGTCCTGCAGCGGCCCATCAGCGATGTGTAGTCCTGCACGAGCCTCTCCATCTGGTCCATGTCCTTCTTAACGAACCAGTGGCCGAACTGCCTGTCAAGCCAGTCCCGCGTCCACTTCTGCGTGTTGCAGGCGGAGGGCGAGCCGTACTTGTCGTAGTCGTATGCCATGTCCATGAAGTAGTTGAGGGGAAATTCCAGCAGGCCCATGTCGCCCACGTTGACGATCCACACGTCGCGGATGCCCCACTCGTATGCGGCGGTCAGCTGCTCCCAGGCGCGGGGCAGGTAGTTCTCGTTGACCCACTCGTAGCAGTGCGGCCCGCCGTGGAAGTCGAAGTGGTAGTAGAGGCCAAGTCCTCCCTTGTGATTCCGCATGGACTCGTCGGGAAGGGCGCGGAGCATCCCGTAGTTGTCGTCGGTCATCATTATCGTGACGCCGTCGAGCAGGTCAGTGTCCTTGAGGCCCGGCGTGTCTTC
>CACYDQ010000162.1 GCA_902773215.1 uncultured Spirochaetaceae bacterium
GAGAAAACCAGATCAACCTGTGCCACGCCGTCCAGTTCCAGCTCGGTCGCAAGGCGGGTAAGGGTCTCCGAAAGCCCGGCAATCGACTGGCGGAGCTGTACGCCCGCTGGGTCAGGCACGTTTCCCGCATCGACAGAATCCGAAGCGTCCGGGGAAGCCGCATTCGCCGGGCCAGGCCCCGAACCGTCACCCCCTGCTGCACCGTCCGCAGGGAGTCCCGTCACCGGCCCGAGCTTTATCCCCTGCTTGGGGCTGGTGATGCCCCACTTGTCCGTGGAAAAAAGGAAGGGCGGGAGGACCGTGTATGCCCCTTTCCGCCCGTATATTTCCGCCCCCGCCTGTATGCCGTCAATGTACTCCTCCACCAGGCTGTCCGTCTTGGTCTTGCCGGAGTTCAGGCAGGCGATGACCTGCCGGGGCGAGACCGCCCTGAGCATAGAATAGGAGCTGAGCCCGTAGGCTGGCTTTACTATGACGGGGTAACGCAGGGTCTCAAGCTTGCGGAAGATATATTCCTTGTAGACGTTGCTCTCTATCGCGCTGCTTCCCCGCTCGCACCAGTAAAGCTCACGCTTGACGTGGACGCAGCGTGCGCAGTGGAAGCCCCGTGCCGCAAGGAAGCGGGAGGATTCCGCCTTGTCAAAGCAGAGGAGCTGGCTGGCGGAAGGATTGCAGAGCACGCGGATACCTTTCTCCCGGAGCCGCTCGCCGATCATCGAATCCTGCAGGGCCATCCAGTCAAAGGGCGGTTCCCAGAAGGAGTATGCTATCGCAAGGTCGGGGGAAAGGGACGCTATCTCGTCTGCAAGCGATGCAGGAGAAGTCCCCCGCAGTATGACGTATTCCACTGACGCGGCTTTCTCCCCGAGCCCGCCCCCGGACAAATCCAGGAGAAAGGAGCCGGGGAGCTGCGTCGCAAGCACGAACCGGTGCTCCGGGTATGCCGAAGCGACCGCCTCCCACTCGTGCGCCCGGGACGGGAAGCTCGTTATCTCATAGTCGGCGGCCTCGAAGCGGTTCGAGTTCGTGCTGTAAACGACTATCCGCATTTCTATTCGATCTTCCAGACCTTGCCGTCAGACCGCCCGAAGATTTCCTCCTCGTACATGCACTCGGCGGTTGCGGCTGGAGTGCCGTAACTGCCCGTGCGGGTCGCCCGGAAGACGAACTCAATGTTCTGGCTGCCCCGCCGCATGTAGTTCCAGAAGTACTGCACCTCGTCGTCATAAATCTTCTTGTAGGAAAGGCCGTAATTCCTGACTCCCCACCAGGGGTATGCCTTCTCGGCCTTCTCCTTCTGGCTCTCCGGCGCGGAAATCGTCGTGACGAAGGCGGAGTTCAGTATTTCCGCACCAGCCGGAACCGGTGCGCGGAGGGCGACGAACTCCAGGTCCATCGTGGACGAGAGGCAGATTGTCTCCCGGTACAGACGGCCAGAAACGAGCTTGTCACCGGACACCTTCTCGCCGGTCTCCGCATCGTATATCTCGGTATAGACGCAGATGCCCTCGTCCCGCGCGGTCTGCTTGCCCGCAGGAACCGCATAGCGCATGGAAGCGGTATAATAGAGGGTTCCCGTCCCGCTCTTCGTAAAGTCCAGTGCCAGCTCCTTGTCGCGGGCAAGCTTCTTGAGCTCCTTGCCGCCGAACTGCACTTCGCTTTCCACAGCCTCCGCGGTGACGCCCTTGAAACTGCCGGAAAGCAGCTCCTTGCCGCCCAAAAGTGCCTGCGCCGTGAAGTCCAAGTTCTCAAGCTTGTTCTCCTTGATGTAGCTGTTCAGCGCGATGAGGACGCGGCTCGTTGCGACGGTGGACTTCCAGTAGCCGTTGCCTGCCCGCTGCATCTTCAAAAGCTCGTATACGAGGTGCTGGTTTACCTCGTCCCTGCGGTCCAGCTTGGTGAAGAACTGGAGGTAGAGGGCGTACTTTTCGGACGTGTCGTTGAGGAAGCACCAGCGGTGTCCCTCGTACTTGCCCGTGATGTCAATGCCGCGTGCGGTCAGCCGCGTGAAGGAGCGGAGCTTCGTGGCGACCGTCCGCGCCTTCTCGGCATTTCCCTTGTTCAGGTAGGTCAGGCCGACGAGAGCGAGCGTCTCCACGTCCGCCTCGTCCGAGGCGAGTATCTTGTCCAGGTTGGCATCATCGACCTTGCCGCCGATTCTTTCCGCTGCGTAATAGGCGTATGCCGCCGTGTAGAGCGACCATGCCTGCCCCGGGTACTTCCGCAGGTTCTCGTCCGCATTGTTTATCAGGTAGCTCGCAAGGCGCGGCTGCTTTATGTCCCCGGCCGGTATGCCGTTCTCCTTGGCAAGCGCAAGTATCTCGGCAATCCGCATGGAGACATAGTTGCTGCTCTCGCTCCCGCCCGGCCAGTAGGGGAATCCGCCGTCAGACCGCTGGCTGCCCGCCCAGCTCCGTATCTCGCTTTCCGCGACACCCTTGGGGTATACGACCTCGCTCTCAAGGCCGAAGAGCTTGATGTAGTCGCCGAACGCGACGAGCGGCAGTGTCGCGGACGAACGCTGCTCCAGGCATCCGTAGGGATAGTGGAACACGTAGCTGATTGCCTCGCGCAGCACGCCGAGCCGCGTCGGGTCAAGCTGCACGTAGAGGCTGCCGCGCCCGTCCTCCGCGTCTCCCGGCAGGACAAGCAGCTCCCGTGCGCCGTCCCCGCCTTCGACCGAGCCGACCGTCGTCACGGTCTCAAAGATATAGGGCTTCTCTATCTCGAGCGGAAGCAGCATCTTCTCGTTGATGTCCTTTCCGGTCAGCGTGAATGCGAGCGTAATCCAGCCCTGCTTCTCGGC
>CACYDQ010000163.1 GCA_902773215.1 uncultured Spirochaetaceae bacterium
CATCAAGAAGTATTACGTGCTGAACCTGCGCTCGGTGTGCGAGTCGCTCGGCCACCCCTACAGCGAAATCTTCGAGGAAATCTGCATAGGCCCTCAGGCCCGCGTCACCCGCGAGGTCCTCTCCGACTACTTTGCCGCCACGGGCATACCCGAGCTGCAGGAAAAGATTAAAATCTCGGAGTGCCCGCTCAGGAGGTTCTGACCGCAGGGGAGAGCCCCTGATCACGCCATCCTGAGGCAGGACCCGTCTACGTCCGCGACGGTCCGGTAGCCCGTGCAGCTCATGATGAAGCGCAGCTCGGACTGCACGCCCCGGATGAACCTGACCACGCCGTCAGTACCCTCCTTCTCCAGAGCGGGCAGCATGGACCTGCCGACGGCGGCGGCATCGGCCCCGAGAGCAATCGCCTTGTACACGTCGGCCCCGCTCGCGATGCCGCAGTCCACGATGATTTTCACGCCCGTGCCTTTCAGGGCCGCCTTGATCTCCGGCAGGACCATCAGGGGCGGGACCGCGTAGGGCAGCCTGCCGTGGTGGTGGCTCACGATGATTGCCTTCGCCCCGGCGGCCGCGCACTTTGCCGCATCCGCCGCGCTGAGCACACCCTTCACGAAGAAGGGCAGGGACGTGGACTCCACGTAGGAGCGGAGCATGCCGGAGGTCTGCACGGCCATCCGCTCGCCGACCACGACATCCAGCCCCTCCGGCCCGAAGATGTGGTCTATGTCCATGCCTATCCCGAACGCGCCCGCGTCCTCCGCGAACCTCATCTGGTCGCGCACCTTGCCGTTGTCCGCATAAGGTTTGACGATGCGGACGGTCCTGGCCCCGGTCTTTGCGATGCGGGCGAACATGTCGTTCTCCATCATGCCGGCGAAGTTCAGGATGTTCAGCTTTCCCGCCGCGGCCGAATACTCCTCGAGCCCCGTCAGCTCCCGCCCCGCGAAGCGGTCCAAGTGGGAGAATGCCGGGGTCATCACCGGCATGGCGAACTTCGCGCCAAGGAATTCTATGCCCGTGTCCGCGACCACGGAGTCTATCAGCCGCTGCCTGATCAAAATGCCGTCCATGTAGCGGGCGGTTATCTCGTTCGCGTCCGAAATCCTATCGTATCCCATCAAGCTCCTCCTTCAGCACGCCCATGAATGACACGTACTCCTCATCAGTATGCAGGTGCTCCAGTATAATCGGCATGTCCCTGTCTATCGCGCTCATCCGGGAGGCATAGTGGCGGAGGGGGAACTCACCCTTGCCCGGCCCGCACTCCTCCAGCTGCAGGGTGTACTCGTTCCGAAGGTGTACGTCCTTGATGTGGCAGCTGCGTATCCGGCTTCCCAGCAGTTCCGCGCACTCGTCGATGAACTCGTCCGCAAAGAAATAGCGGTCGGCGCAGTTCACCATGTTGATGATGTCCATGTGGACGGCAAAGCGGTCGCGGTCAACCTCCTCGATGAGGCGGAGGTAGTCCTTGGGTCCGGTCGGTATCATCCAGGGCATCGGCTCCAGCGTAAAATACGTGTTCCTCACGTCGGCCCGGTCGATGATATCCCGCACCATCTGCACCGTCTCGTTCCACGCCGCTTTGCTGAAGTTCTCCCGGTAGCCGCCGTCCCAGCGCGGGCCAAAGGCACCGGCGACATTGACCGCGCAGCGTGCCCCCAGATAGTCCGCTAGCCGGAGCTGGGCGACGCAGTAGTCCCGCTGCTTCGCCCTCTCCTCGGGATTCCGCGCGAGCGCGTTCCGCCAGATGCCGACCTCCGCGATGAGGAGGCCGTGCGAGTCCGCCGCCTTCTTGTACTCGTCTATCTTGTCCTTGGGGGCGGAGCTGTCGAGCGGGAAGACTACCGCCCCGCATCCGAGGGAAACCTGCCTTTCCGCCCATTCTTCCGCCGTGCCGTGGGCGAGCGGCGCTGATGTACCTAGTCTCATAGCTTCATGATAGGGCAGGCCGGGCGGAAATAATAGAAGATTTTTATTGAAAACTGCCCGTTTTTTGTTATCATATTGTGAGGCATACGATCCTATGGAAAAAGAGATTGTCAGCTACCCGCATGTGCAGGGGGTCGTGTTCACCGGCCCGGGCAGCCCCGAGAGCTTCCCCGCCCACTGGCACAACGCGGCGGAATTCACCGTTATCCTCAAGGAAGGCTGCCGCTACAAG
>CACYDQ010000164.1 GCA_902773215.1 uncultured Spirochaetaceae bacterium
GAGAAGAACAGGCTCAACATGGGATTGATGTTCAAGGAGGCGGGAAACGTCCTGCTCCTTGACGAGCCGACCAACGACCTGGACATCGCGACGACACGCTCCCTGGAACAGGCGATAAACGCCTTTGCGGGCTGCGTCCTCGTCATAAGCCACGACCGCTACTTCCTGGACCGCATCTGCACCCACATCCTCGCGTTCGAGAACAACAGCGAGGTCCAGTGGTTCGAGGGCAGCTGGTCCGATTACGCCGAGTGGCGGCGCAAGCAGCTCGGTGACGATGCCGACAGGCCGCACAAGACCGTCTACCGCAAGCTCGTCAGGTAAGGCAGGGGTGATACTATGGAACACAATATGGACAAGCTGCGCTCGCTCGCAGCAAAATACGGCCCCCTCTGCGTGGGACTGGACACCGACCCCTCATACCTGCCCGAGCCAGTGCTGAAGGGCTTTGCCTCCCCCGCAGAAGCGGTGCTCGCCTACAACAAGGAAATCATCTCCCGCGTCAAATCCGACGGCTCCGCCTGCTGCTTCAAGGTGCAGGCCGCCTACTACGAGGCGATGGGCCTTGCCGGGATGAAAGCATACGCCGAGACGCTCAAGGCCGTCCGCGGCTCCGGGCTTTCCTGCATCTCCGACGTGAAGCGGGGCGACATCGCCGCGTCCGCGACGGCATACGCCCGGGCGCACTTTTCCGGGGACTTCGAGACCGACATCATCACCGTGAACCCCTACATGGGGTTCGATACGGTGAAAGCCTTCACGGATTTCTGCATGAAAGAGGGCAAGGGAATCTTCGTCCTGCTCAGGACGAGCAACCCCGGTATGTGCGACATAGAGCAGCAGGAGCTCAAGGCGGGCGGCAGGGTGCTGGACAAGGTCGCCGCCGAGCTGAACAGGATTGTCCAGGAGGGCAAGGCATCTTTCCCCGGACAGACCTGTTCACCGGTCGGTGCGGTCGTCGGCTGCACGGAAGAAAGCGATGCCGCCGCCCTCCGCGCCCTCTGCCCGGAAGTCTTTTTCCTGATTCCCGGTTACGGGGCACAGGGAGGGGCGGCTTCCATCGCACGGACGCTGCTCGGCGACAACATGGGTACGGTCAACTCCTCGCGCGGCATACTCTGCGCATGGAAGAAAGACGCGACCTGCCAGGAAAAAGACAAGGCTGGCACGCTGACGCTTTCCGACATAGCGGACTCCGCCGCGCGGGCGGCAGTAGCGTCCAAGAAGGATCTGCTCGCCCTCTAGCCGAAGTAGGCCTGCGCGTTGCCGAAGGAGATATCACGGACAATCCGCGACAGGCCTTCCATGTCGGCAGGGTACATGCCCCGCTCCACCCAGCCGCCGAGGACATTGCACAGTATCCTGCGGAAATACTCGTGGCGGGGATATGACAGGAAGCTCCGGCTGTCGGTCAGCATTCCGACAAAGGCGGGAATCATGCCGAGCGCGCCCAGGGTCTTTATCTGCTGCTCCATTCCCTCTATGTGGTCGCAGAACCACCATGCGCTGCCGAGCTGAATCTTGCCCTTTATTCCGCCTCCCTGGAAGCAACCCATAAGAGTCGCGACGGGATAGTAGTCGGCGGGATTCAGCGTGTACAGAATCGTCTTGGGCAGGCCCCCGTTCTCCTCCATCAGGTTGAGCAGGCTGGAAAGCTTGCAGGTAAGCTTGTTGTCATGCACGGAATCAAAGCCAGTGTCCGGCCCCAGCTCACGGAATGCCTTCTTGTTGTTGCTGCGGATGACGTTCATGTGATACTGCATCGCAATGCCGCGCTTCGCATACAGCTTCCCGAGCCCGGCGAGAATCTTTGTCTTGTAGGCCTCCGCAAGACGGGGGTCAGGACTCTTGCCTTCCAGTGCCGCCTTGAAAGCCCCGTCAATCTCCTTGTCAGACGCAAGCTCAAAGGGAGGATAATCCATGCCGTGGTCGCTCGCCTTGCATCCGTTCTCGATGAAATAGTCCAGCCGCTTCTCCAGGGCGGCAAGCACGTCGTCCGACCTCTCGATTTTGACACCGCTCGCGGCAGAAAGCTTCCGGATGTAGTCGGCGAAGCCCGGCAGGTCAATGCTGACCGCCTTGTCGGGGCGGAAGGAGGGGCGGACCTTCGTCTCTATATTGCCTATCGCGGCCTTGCCTTCCGCTATCTCCTTGTGGTACTCCAGGCTGTCCGCCGGGTCGTCCGTCGTGCCGACGGCATAGATGTTGAAGCGCTTGAATATCCCCTTGACGCTCAGGGAATCATCCGCGAGCATCGCGTTCGCCTTTTCCCATATTGCGGGGGCGGACTTCACGGTGAGGGGTTCCGTTATGCCGAAGTAGCGGCGTAGCTCCAGATGTGTCCAGTGGTAGAGGGGGTTGCCGATCAGGTGCTCCACGGTCTCCGTCCACTTCATGAAGCGGTCGAAGGGGGCGGCGTTCCCCGTGATGTATTTCTCCTCGACTCCATAGGTACGCATCTGCCGCCACTTGTAGTGGTCGCCGCTGCATCCAGTTCCCAGCCATGCCTCGGCAAGGTCCGCCATCTTCTTGTTCGCCGCTATGTCCTGAGGCGGCAGATGGCAGTGGTAGTCCCAGATAGGCTCGTCCTTGCAGGCGGCAAAAAGCTTCCTCGCCGTCTCCGTCTCAAGAAGAAAGTCGTCATCCATAAACTGCTTCATGATGTACCCCCTAGCGTTCATGCAGAACGGTCAGAAAATATTAATTGAAATTATTGTGTGAATTCCACTCGACGGCCATCTCGCGCAGCTCCTGCGATGAGCCGCAGAAGAGCTTCTGCTTGATGTGCTCCTTATGCGCGTCCACGGTCTTGGTGCTCAGGTTCAGGCGGCTGGCTATCTCTATCGTGCCGAGCCCCTTGCCCAGCATCGTGAAAATCTGCATCTGCCGGTCGGACAAGGAAGCGAGCCCCGAAAGGGCACCAGCCTGCTCGGTCTTGGCTTCCTCCATCCGCCGCTTCTCCTCTTCGCTCAGCCATATCTTGCCGGAAAGGACAGTGCTCGCAGCCTCCAGCACCTTGGAGGAGCTTTCCTCCTTCATGATGTAGCCCCGCGCCCCCGCCTTGAGAGCCCGTTCCGCATAGTATTTCTCGTCATGCATCGACAGGACGAGGATAGCCGTGTCCTGGTTCTTGGAGTGAACGTCCTTCACGACATCAAGCCCGTCCTCCCCGCCCAAGTTCAGGTCAACGATGACGAGGTCGGGCTTGTGCTGCTCGTAGGCGGCTGCGGCCTCCGCCCTGTTGGTCGCCTCGGCGCAGACCTCAAAGGCCGGCTGCGTGCCTATCAGCGAGGCAAGCCCCTTGCTGAAAATGGGATGGTCTTCTACAATCAGGACTTTCGAGCGTTCCATGGGCCTGCCTTGCCTTGTCCCTCCTACAGGGACGCGAGCTTTTCGTTGACGAGCTTGGCGGCAATCTTGGGATTGGCCTTGCCCTTGCTCTCCTTCATCACCTGTCCGGTCAGCCAGCCTATGACGTTGGTCTTGCCACCCTTGAAGTCCGCGACAGCCTTGGGATTGGCCTCGATGACCTTTGCGACAATCTCTTTGATTGCTCCGTCATCGCTGACCTGCTCCATGCCCTTCTCCTTGATGATCTCATCGGGCATCTTGCCGGAGGCGAGCATCTCGGCGAAGACTTCCTTGCCCTGGGCGTTGGAGATGCGGCCCGCGTCGATTGCGTTGACGAGCGCGGTGATGTGCCGGGGCGTTATTGACACCTCGTTTATCGTAAGGTTCTTCTCGTTCAGGACGGCCAGAAGCTCAGCGAGAATCCAGTTGGCGACCTTCTTGACGTCCTTCGCGTCCTTGGCCGCCTCCTCGAACCAGTTGGCGAGGTCACGGCTCGTCGTCAGCGTCTCGACATCGAAGTCTGACAGGCCGTATTCCTCCCTCAGGCGGTTCCGCTTGGCCTCAGGCAGCTCGCCTACCCTGCCCTCCGCGCGCTCCACGAGCTCGTCTTCGACGGTGAAGGGCTTTATGTCCGGCTCCACGACGAAACGGTAGTCCACGAAGGAGTTCTTGGTGCGCTGGACGACGGTCTGCCCCTTCTCCTCGTCCCAGCCCATCGTCACCTTGAAGCCGGGGTTGAACTCCTGCCTGTCCTCTTGGAACTCCTTGAGCTGCCTCTGGGCCTCGTAAGTGCAAGCCTCGCGGATGGACTTGAAGGAGTTCAGGTTCTTTATCTCGGAAATCGGCGTGTGCCAGAGCTTGCCGTCCTCCCAGACGTTCAGGTTGATGTTAGCGTCGCAGCGCATGTTGCCTTCCTCAAGATTACCGTTGGTCACCTTAACGTAGCGGAGGATTTCCTGCACGGTCTCCATGAAGAGGGCCGCCTCCTCCGGGCTGGTCATGTCGGGCTTGGTGACGATTTCGATGAGGGGAGTGCCCGAGCGGTTGTAATCTATGTAAGAATGCTTGCCCGGCAGGTGGAGGGACTTACCTACGTCCTCCTCCAGGTGAATCCGCTCCACGCGGACGCGGCGGTACTTGCCGTCCTCGAGGACGCAGTCCTGCCCGATGAAGTTGGTCGGGCGGAACTTGACACCTCCCAGCCTCTGGTCGGCGGGGTACTTCGCCATCGGCAGGTCAACGTGCCCGTCCGTGCAGAGGGGGATGTCGTACTGGGTTATCTGGTAGCCCTTTGTCAAATCAGGGTAGAAGTAGTGCTTGCGGTCAAATTTGGTGAAGCGGGCGATATCGCAGTTGAGAGCGAGCCCCGCGACGGCCCCGAGCTCCACGTAGCCCTTGCTTATCCGGGGCATCGCGCCCGGGAGCCCCAGGCAGACCGGACAGACCCGGGTGTTGGGCATGCCGCCGTATCTATTCTCACAGGCACAGAATGCCTTCGTCTTAGTCAGAAGCTGGGTATGAATCTCACAGCCTATTACGATTTCCCACTTGTCTATAGCCATAGGCCGATTCTACCGCATTTGTGCAAAAAGGACAATAAGCAGTTCCGCCCTTGTTAAAGCGGCGGGCATGTAGTAGAATGGAAAAAGAGGTTTTCTGAAAGATGAACGAGTTCAATGCAAAGATAGCTGAGATCGGCATAGTGCCGGTCATCAAGCTGAACAACCCGGAGCGCGATGCCGCCCCGCTGGCAAAAGCCCTGTGCGAGGGAGGCGTTCCCGTCGCGGAGGTGACATTCCGTGCCGAGGGGGCGGACAAGGCCATCGCCATAATGCGGAAGGAGCGGCCGGAGATGCTTGTCGGGGCGGGCACGGTGACCCGCATCGAGCAAATTGACAGGGTGAAGGAAGCCGGCGGAAAGTTCGTCGTGACCCCGGGATTCGACGCGGAGCTTGTCGCCTACGCTCAGAAAGCGGGGCTGCCGATTTTCCCCGGCTGCACGTCCGCGACGGACTACCATGCCGCGCTCAAGTTCGGCCTTGAGATAATCAAATTCTTCCCGGCGGAGCAGGAGGGCGGGCTTGCCAAGATAAAGGCCCTTGCCGCCCCCTTCCCCATGTTCAAGGTCATGCCGACGGGAGGAATCTCTCTCAAAAACCTCGCCGAATACATCTCCTGCCCGGTCATCGCAGCATGCGGCGGCTCCTACATGGTGAAGGCAGAGCTGATTGACGGGCAGAACTGGGCGGAAGTCACCCGCCTCTGCAAGGAATCCAGAAAAATCATAGAGGAGGCCCGTGCAAAATGAGCAGGGTAATCACATTCGGGGAGATAATGCTGCGGCTTGCTCCCAACGGCTATTACAGGTTCTTCCAGAACGACCAGATGCAGGCGACCTTCGGGGGCGGCGAGGCAAACGTCGCCGTCTCCCTCGCAAACTACGGGGAGGACGCGGCATTCGTCACGAAGGTCCCCGCCCATGCGATCGGCCAGGGGGCGGTGAACTCCCTGCGCGCGCTTGGCGTGGACACGTCCCTGATTGTCCGCGGCGGCGACAGGCTGGGCATTTACTACCTTGAGAAGGGAGCTTCCCAGCGGGGCAGCGTCTGCATCTACGACCGCGCCCATTCCGCCATACAGGAGGCAAAGCCGGAGGACTTTGACTGGGACAAGATTTTCGAGGGGGCGGACTGGTTCCACTTTACCGGCATTACCCCCGCGCTCGGACCGAACCTTGTGGAAATCTGCCGCCAGGCATGCGAGTGCGCCCAGAAGCACGGGGTCAAGGTCTCCTGTGACCTCAACTACCGGGGTAAGCTCTGGACCCGCGATCAGGCACGGGCGGCGATGAGCGAGCTGTGCAAGTACGTCAACGTCTGCATCTCCAACGAGGAGGATGCCAAGGACGTGTTCGGCATAGAGGCCGAGGGCAGCGACATTACGGGCGGCAAGCTGAACAAGGACGGCTACAAGTCCGTCGCCAGGCAGCTGGCGGACAAGTTCGGCTTTGAGAAAGTCGCGATAACCCTCCGCACGTCGATCTCCGCGAACGACAACGACTGGGCGGGCATGCTCTACGACGGCAAGGACTGCTGCTTTTCCAAGGAGTACCACCTGCACATCGTGGACCGCGTCGGCGGCGGGGACAGCTTCGGCGGCGGCCTCATCTATGCCCTGCTGCACGGCATGACGACCCAGCAGACCATAGAGTTCGCGGTCGCGGCATCCGCCCTCAAGCATTCGGTAGAGGGCGACTTCAACCGCGTGACCGTACAGGAAGTGCAGAAGCTCGCCGGGGGGGATGCTTCCGGCAGGGTCCAGAGGTAGGATATGCAGATAAGCGAGAAACAGCTTGAGCAGGTGCGGGCGCAGGTTGCCCGCGTCAAGAAAGTCCCGGGCGGCTTCTACGCCGAAAAGTTCAAGGACATAAATCCCGAGGACATACGGACGCAGGAGGACTTCGAGAAGCTCCCCTTCTCGTCCAAGCAGGAGCTCCGCACGGCATACCCCCTGGGGCTTGCCGCAGTCCCGGAGGAAAAAATCGTCCGCATCCACTCCTCGTCGGGAACGACCGGCACCCCGGTCATCGTCCCCTACACGCAGAAAGACGTGGACGACTGGGCCATCCAGTTTGCCCGCTGCTACCAGATGGCGGGCATCACGACCAAGGACAGATTGCAGATAACCCCGGGCTACGGCCTGTGGACGGCGGGAATCGGATTCCAGCTGGGCTGCGAGCGGCTCGGTGCGATGGCAATCCCGATGGGGCCCGGCAACACGGAGAAGCAGCTGCAGATGATGCAGGACCTCAAGGCGACCGTCCTGTGCGCAACATCGTCCTATGCCCTCCTCCTCGCAGAGGAGATTGAGAGGCGGGGCCTGAAAGGGAAGATTCACCTGAAGAAGGGCATCATCGGCTCCGAACGATGGGGCGACAAGATGCGGGCACGGATAAAGGACCTGCTCGGCATAGAGCTCTACGACATCTACGGGCTGACCGAAATATACGGCCCGGGTATCGGCATAAACTGCCCGGGAGAGGAGGGCATCCACATCTGGAACGACTACGTGTACATGGAGATACTGGATCCTGAGACAGGCAGGCCCGTCCCCGAAGGAGAGGTAGGGGAGATTACCCTGACGACGCTCGTCAAGGAGGGCGCGCCCCTCTTCCGCTTCCGTACCCATGACCTTGCCTCCGCCATACCAGGGGACTGCCCCTGCGGCAGCAAGTATCCCAGGATAAGCCGGATACTCGGACGGAGCGACGACATGGTGAAGGTGAAGGGCTGCATCCTCTTCCCCTC
This sequence comes from uncultured Spirochaetaceae bacterium, assembly GCA_902773215.1. Classification (GTDB taxonomy): domain Bacteria; phylum Spirochaetota; class Spirochaetia; order Treponematales; family Treponemataceae; genus Treponema_D. Next base: position 7,659 of record CACYDQ010000164.1, read on the forward strand.
CTCCATCGAGGAAGTCATCAAGAAGGTTCCGGGTACCTCCAGCGAGTACCGGGCTGAGATCGAGCACGTGGACGGCCGCGACCAGATGACCCTATTCGTCGAGGTCGAGGGCGGTGTTGACCGCACCGAGGCCGCGCTGACCTTGAAGTTTCGCTTCAAGGAGAAGCTCAACATGACCCCCGAAGTCAAGGTGGTCGGCGAGGGCGAGCTGCCCCGCAGCGAGAAGAAGACCAAGAGAATCATCGACAAACGCTTCTAAGCTGCTGTCAGAAGGCTGTCCGGCACCGTCCGGGCAGCCTTTTTTGTACTCCGGGGAATCCTTGCCTGAATCATCCGGAAGCCACGCGCGGCCCCTGCGGAAAGCGTGCAGGGGCCTTGTAAAAGCCTTGC